>NZ_JBEXKU010000069.1:0-41327 GCF_040609575.1 Streptomyces sp. NPDC004647
CGGCGGGGCGTTATGGGAATGCGGCCTCCGGCCTTTTCCCATAACGCGCCGTGCCTCCGGCACGGAAAAGCGGGCTTTGTTTTGGTAATTTGGTTAGTTGGGTTGTTGGTTGAGGGTTCGCCATATGTGTTGCGCGGGAGGGGAATTCGGGAATCTCCGATTCCCTTGGTGAATTGGGTTTTGATTGTTGTTCAAACTCCAGTTCTCGGGGCGGTTGGGTGCGAGGCCCCTCCGGGGGCCCAACCCTCTTGAGGGGAGGGAGTGATGGTGGCACGTTATGGGAATGCGGCCTCCGGCCTTTTCCCATAACGTGCCGTGCCTCCGGCACGGAAAAGCGGGCTTTGTTTTGGTAATTTGGTTAGTTGGGTTGTTGGTTGAGGGTTCGCCATACGTGTTGCGCGGGAGGGGAATTCGGGAATCTCCGATTCCCTTGGTGAATTGGGTTTTGATTGTTGTTCAAACTCCAGTTCTCGGGGAGGTTGGGTGCGAGGCCCCTCCGGGGGGCCCAACCCTCTTGAGGGGAGGGAGTGATGGTGGGGTCTTGCTGGGATTCTGCCTGCCTCCGGCAGGCGGAGTACAGGAGCGGCTCGGAAACGGCGTGAGTTCGACGTGACACCAGGGGGCGTTCCGGCACCGTTCAGCGAGGTGTTCGCAGCCGACATGGCCCGCCGCATGCGCATCGCCGTCGACCGGGTGGCCCCTCGGGGCGGCGCGCAGCGTCAGCCTTCGTCCGTCGCGGACACCGACCGCACATGCCCATGGCGGCTTTCAGGATCGCGTACGCCGAAGCCCGACCAGACAAGTGCTCGCGCCGACAGCACCGCTGCGGTGCCCGGCAAGCGGGGTGTCCCGGCTCAGGATGAAGAGGCACCTCGCTGGCCAGGCCCTCGCCCTGGTGCGGCTGCTGAGGCTGGCGGCGTAGGCCAGCCAGCCCCCGGCGGACAGGCGCTCCGACGGCCCTTGCCCGGGGGGCCGCGTCTGACCGGCTCACGGATCAGCCAGGGCCGCGACCGCGCTGAGAACTCACATCGGGGAGACCAGGGTGGCGCGGGTGTGGGTGAGTTTCCTCGTTCCTTTTCCGCACGGGACGCACCACCACGTCAGGAGGCCCAGTTCCAGCGGCCAGCAAATCCTTTGACACCCAGTAAGGGCTTACCCACTTGAGAATGGGTACGGAGCGTCCGCGCCCCGTCCAGAACGTTTTGTAATGTGCGCGGCGTTGGTGTGGGTTCTGCCGCCGTCCTGTTTCTTCGGAGGTTAGGGGATTCTGGCTCCGCCTGGCGGTGCTTTCGGCAAGGCGTCTTGTTGCTCTGCACGAAACTGACCTGGGAACTCGTCACACGCGTCGCCGCCGATCCGCAGTACGTGTCAGTGCGTCAGCAAGGCCCGGTGGGATGGCACAGCGCGACATACGAGGCCGGAATCTGGCCCTCCCCGGCCACGCGACCGCTCCGAACCCGTCGCCGCCCAGCGCGGGCCCGGGGACCAGGGGGCCCGCCATCACGCAGGGGTCGAGGTGGTTTGCAAGCCGGATTTTGGCATGTTGTGGGCATGGATACTGGCGGGATGGTCACGGTAACGGCGCGGCTCCCATACGGGACGCTAGCGCGGCTGGAGACGGCGCGGACCGTGTTCGCCGCGGAGCGGCGACGGGCGCAGCAGATGGCCGCAAGGCCGCGGTGGAGCACGCACGGGCTGACCGGCCGTCAGGCCGTAGAACGGCGGGCGGAATGGGTCGAGTTCCGGGGCGAGCTGCGGGCCACGGGAATGCTGTTGGACACCCGTGACGGGGCGGCTTCGGCCGGTGTACGAGCGGAGCTGGAGAGGCGGGGATGGAACCGGCAGTGGCCGCCGCTGCCGGCCGAAGCGCTGTTACCGGGCCGCTGGCCCGGACACCGGGACGCCTCCGCGCCGGAGAAATTCTCCGTACGGCTGCCCGCTGAGCTCATCGACACCGCACGGCGGGCGTGCTGGCACACTTCCGCCGACGCGATCGGCCGACTACGGGACTGGCGCGATACCTGGCCGGCGACCCTGCCCGGCAAGCCTGGGCGCACCGAGGCCGAAGAAACCGCGCTCACCACCTACAGGGAGCTCTCCGCCCAGGTCACCACGACCGGCGAGGTGTGGCGCGGCGGCATCCTGTACGCCCTGGACCTCATCGAGGGGCGGCGGCGAATGCTGAAGCGCAGGAACAGGTCCGGCCTCCTCCATCCGATCCGCATCCCCAAAGATCTCCTCGACGGACGGCGCGGCGCCGAGGATGGTAGGGAAACCGCACCGGAAAACTAAGCATGCAAGCCATAAAGATCCAGCTCAGGGCCCATTTCTGAACGCGTACGGTGGCCGTCATTCATCACTTACGTCAGCGCCGCCCGTCCGTCCGACACTCGGATGACGAACCACTACTGACACCCCCGTGCAGACCACCAGCGGGAACACCGTGCATGCCGCCCATGCGGCCCGCCTCAGTTGCCGTAGCCGTTCCCGGCGACGACGGCCGCTTCCACATCGCCCGCCAGGGCCGCATGCTATGTGCGTCGGCCGGGTCCAAGCGCGGGTGGGAGCACGAGCAGGACTGCTGGGCGGGGACCGGGAGCGTGCTGTTCGCGTGGCCGGTGCGTCCGGTGGGGCCGGGCATCAGCCCCGCTGCGGTGTCGCCGGGCCGGCGTTGCCCGGGCGGGAAGTACGGGATGTTCCACTACTGGCCTCCGCCGCCAGCGAAGACCCCCGCCGTCCGGCGCCTGCGGGCCGCCCTGGTGGCTGCCCTTGGCCCCGACTGCCACCTGTGCCGTGCCTGTCCGGGCGCGATGGTCGATCACGACTACGCGACCGGCATGGTCCGCGGTCTGCTGTGTGCCCGGTGCAATCGGGTCGTCGAGGAATGCCCGCACCTCGACCGCTGTCCGCGAGCCGAGTACATGAGCCGTCCGCCCGCGGCGGGTCTGGTTCTGCGGTATCCGCCGTACCTGGAGTGGCGGCCGAAGGAGTCGACACGGCGCCGGAAGATCGAACTATTGGGCTTCGACCCGCTCGAGGAATGGCGACCAGCCCGTCCTACGCCCGGACACGACATGTCGTAGCGCCTGTCAGTCCCTGCCGCAGACAGGGCTGCAGGACACGCCCACCGGTCTCGACCCCGCGGTGCGCGCCGCGCACGGCGGCCTGGTCGCCGAGACCTTGGACGCTTCCGGCACGTGGTGCGTTCCCCGAGCAGCTCACCCTGGAGTTCGACCGGCTCATCGATAATGACTTTGGCGCTGCCCGCCGGATGGGCTTCCGTGGCGGCGCCGCTGGATTCACCGACCGCCTCCGCGGGGCCGTAACTGACTGGGCACAGCAGAACGGCCTTCTGGCACAGCCCTCGTGACACATCCGGTCCACAGCAGCATTCGGAGGGCCAGCAGGCCGTGGACTGGCGCTCGGACTATGCGGATCCGCCGGACCGATGCCGACTGTGGCCAGGCGGACCCAGCTGATTCGACGATGCTTGCACGGCTCGACGAGCTGGATCAGCGAGTGCGTCACCTGACAGCGCGCGTCGACACCCTTGAGCAGCTCAGCGAGCCGTTCCCGAGCACAGCTTCTCCAACTTGTCCATGCGGTCACCGAGTTGCTCAAGGAGCCGGATGACTGCCGCCAGATCTGCCGCGGACGGCTCGGGCTCACCCGGCACATCGCGAACAAAGACGGCCTTGCCCTGTTGCCCCAGAGTGATGCCATCGCCCCGAAGTTCCTTCAAGGCGGCGCGGATGACCGTGATGGATACGCCGTAGAGCTCCATCAGCTTGGCGCCGGTCGGCAGCGGGCTACCGACCGGATAGACGCCCTCGCGGATCTTCGAACGCAGGTCATCGGCGACCTGCCGGTACATTGCTCGACCGGTGATCTCGACCACAGCGCTCCCCTTTCACGCCCTGAATGCCCCTAGTGCACCACACCACTGAGCAGCACAGAAGCCGAGAACCAGTCCAGGTGCCCCAGAGTGCACCTTGTGTGGAGTCGGTGGAGCCACAGGAGTCGCCGACATGAATAGAGCCCCAGTGAGCACTGGGTCCCGCGAAGTGTGCAACACCCGCAAGTCCCCTCACTGGGGCCCACATCACCCCCTGAGCGAGCAGGAGGATCTATGCCCCCGGCCGACCGGACAAGGGCTGGGGGCGAGCGGCTCCTGTAGGGGGCTCACCGGCGGTCGCGCCGCGGCTGCTGCCGGGTGCGGGTGCGTGCGGGCCTGCTACTCCCGCTGCTGCGCGGCGCCCTGGAACGGGCCCGGGAGATCCTGCGGCGCACCCTGACCCGACGCCTGGGACAGCTCCGCCGTCGGCGGCGCAGTTCCATGACCCGATCGGCGAGATCCACCGCGCGGTCCAGGATGCTCACGGCAACCCAGGTCATACCGAGCACAGTCATCAGCATCCCGATGCCGACAACCAGCCGCGGGCCGAGCACGGGCACTGTCTCCTCGACGATGTGCATCATGACGCTTGTGATCACGTTGTTGCCTCTGCTTCCCGGGCCTTGACCAGGGTTGGTCCCTCGCCCCTTGCCCTGGCCTCAGTCTCGGACGGGCGGCACGACAACGCGGGTCCCCCTTGAGCAGCCCTCCAGAGCCCGGCAGGTCCCCGGTGCGGCCTTCGGTCCCGGTCCGCGGAGAGGAGAACGCCGCCCCAGCACCCGTACCGGTGCCGGGGCCGGCCGGGCCTGTCGGTGAGGGCCGGGCGCAGCGGGGGGCGAGCTGGGCAACCTGCGCCGGAAGCGGTGCCCTGGGGCAGCCGCTGCGGCTGCGTCCGCAGTCCCTCACGGGGAGCGGGCGGTGCTGCTTCGGTCATGGTTGGTAACACAGCATCAGTGGGCATGGGAGGCCTCCGCATCGGCTGTGCGGGCCGGGGCACCGGCCCGGGCTGTCACGGCGCTGGGGGCCCGGCGGCCGGGAAGTGCCTCACTGTGCAGGTCACAGGCCCGCGACATGTGGGATGGCAAAGTTGCGGCAGGGCGAACGGCAAAGTTGGGAGCGCTGAAATGTGTCTCCGTGATTTGAGTCCGGACAGAACTTTCGCATGGAGGTGCTGCGGTACAATTCACGGGTGGCGAATCCCCTCGGGGAAAGTTTCTCTGGATCATTTTGAAATTTTCTTTCGGGTGGGCATTGCGGAAAGTGGGGGCCCGGCAAATACCTGAAGCCGCCAAGCATCGAGGGTCGTTGTCGGGCTCCCGCAGCGCGTTAAGGCACTGGTGGCAAGCTTACCGCTCGGCAGCCCTCTTCCTGTGCGTAAGCGTGAAACGGATGGCGGACTGCTATTCTCCGCGCGATTGTGGACGCCGCCCGCTATTGCAAATCCAGTGTCACGGCCCGCTGGTAGAAGGCCCCTCAAAACGGCCAACGCCAGCCTCGCCACATGGCCATCCGCCTCCCTTTCTCGAACGCTCGAATGAATTGTCAGACGCGGCACAGGACTTGGGCACCCCCCGGGTGGCCGTGGGGGGCTTGCACCACGCAGGCGAGTACCCAGACCTGGCTGCGGCGGCCGGCATCCCGCGCGGCGTGGACTCCCGGGGGAGGCAGGCCTCCCGTCTGCGGCGGCCGGTGGTGACAGAGCAGTGCCCCCTCCCGCACCTGAACTGCGGATATCCCGATAGAACTACCGATGGAACTACCGACAGGAAGCCCGATGGCTACACCGATGGGGCCGGCGCTGGCGCACCGGTGAACGGGCAGCCGACCGCAGAGCCCGGCCTCGGTTCCGCCTCGGCCCCGACAGGACCGTCCGAGGATGCAAAAACACGGCGCCGGACGGTCGTGCCGGGGCAGCGGGAGGGTCAGGAGCCAGCGGCCACGCGGGGTCTGAGGGCTTTCCCGGGCCAACCGCCTGCGTGAGGTCGAGCTGCTGCACCCGACAGGCCCCTTGCTCGTGCGGGTGGCGCGGGGGCCGTCGGAGAACCGAACTTCGCGCCGCACGCGTGGCAGCTGGCATGGAGCGAATCAGCGAAGCGCACATCGGCGAGCCCGGCCTGGTCGTCTTGGACATCACCGCTCACGACGAAGCCACCGCGAAGGCGGTGATGGCCAAGCTGGAGCAGCACTGGGCTACCTCCGGCATCACCGCCGTACGCCGTGAGCCAGGGGCGCCGGGCGTGAAGGCCCGTGTGTACGCCGACATCCGCCGCTCCGGCACTGAGGCGTAGCCTGGCTGCTCCGTGCGGGGCCGCCACCAGAGAGCAACGGCCAAGGTCTGGGCCCGCCACGGGTGCCGCACGGCGGTGGTGGGCGCACCTGTATGTGTCCAGGCAGGGACCGTCACGCCCCCCGCCCGGACGATTGCGCCCAGGCGCGGCAGAAGTCCCCTCGTCACGGCCGCTCCCCATGGCTGGTGAGGACGTCCTGTGCGGCCTGCCTACCAGTCGTCTCTGACCTGGAACGAGCCGTCGGTGCACGCCGAGGCAGCGCTGATCCGGTCGGCCCATTGAGCGGGCCACTGCGTGGCATCGTCCCAGCGGATGCCGCCGAGGTAGACGTGGGACAGATCGGCCGCCCGCAGGTCTGCTCCGAGGACGTCGTTGCACACGCGGTCGAACGTCCCGCAGGCCTCCGCGAGGTCGCCGGCCAGCCGCATGAGAGTTCTGCGTGCGGAACGGGGAGCGGCGGATGCGAGGTGTGCTGCCTCGCGCCGGGCCTGGCGTACCGCGGCCGCGAGCTGCTCGGCACCGTCCGGGCCGCCGACGTCCTGCACGCGGGGAGGTACGGCGACGTCGAGCGCGTCCAGCAGACCGGTAAGGGGCTCGTCCGGGTCATCGACGGCAGCCTGAGCCACGCGCCGCGCCTCCGACAGCTGCTGTGCGAGCCACAGCAGCGGCCCGCGTGCTTCCAGCCGGGTCCTGGCATCCCAGGAGGCCAGCATCCGGGCGGCTGCCGCAACCGGCCGCTGGGGACGTCGCCATCCTCGCAGCCCGGTCAACAACTGCCGCCAGGCGACGTTCACCGGGACTCCCCCGCCTTCGGATGACAGCACTCCGCTCTGCGCACCATATGCCCGTCCAGCGTCCACGACGCGCTGCAGTGCCTTGCCCTGCCACCCGGGCCCCGTCGGCAGTCAGACCCCGGCCAGCGAGGGCGAAGACACAGGCAGTGGCCTCCGGAACGGAAGGGCTGGCTTCCGCGGGCGTGTGTCGAGCGCGCCGGTTGCGGGTGAACGCTTCCCAAAAGGCCTGTCACTCGGCCTCTTCCGCCTCCCGCTGCCGGTAGTGGGCCCAGCTCCTTCCGCGCCGTGCCTTCGATGCTATGGGCAGGCGCCGACATTCCCGCGACTGGTGGGCGTCCGGTGACTGGCGTAGTGGGGCAAGCGGGGCCTGCAGGGCGAGTCCGGTGGCGGGCTCTCAAGCCAGGGATGTGCGAGCGGCGAGCAGGCCGCGGTAGTGGGTGAGTGCGGTGCGCAGGCGGCGGGTCTGGTCCGTATCGGCGAGGATTTCTCCATCTGCGTCCAAGGGCGGCACCTGACGGCGGCCGTGCTCGGGGTAGCCGCCGGAGAGGGCGCATTGCAGCATGCGGAAGACGTCGCGGCCCTCCTGGGAGAGGCCCTCGGCGCCAGTAGAGACGAACGGATATGCGGCCTTGAGGAGTTCGGCCTCGGCCGCCTCGAGTGTCCCCGCGTCCACCGGGTGCGGCAGGGCCGCGTTGTAGTGCCATATGAGGTGCTGGGCCGCCTCGTCAGGGTCCTCGGAGGCTGCATGACCGGCATACACGACGGGTGTGCCGACGACCGACTCGAGCGAGATGCTGATCCGGCCGGCGGGGTGGACCAAGGCCATTTCTTGCACCACTACGGCCCGGGGGTTTGGCAGGAGGACGTTTGCGAAGGACACGTGGACGGGGTAGGGGCTGAAGACCTCGGTCTTCTTCCACCCGCGTAGCGAGAGTTCGTAGCGGACCGTCCCGTGGGCCGCCAGGTCGCGGCGGCTGCGCACCGTGATCGGCAGGTCGGGCCGGTGCCGGGCCATGGCTGTGATCAGGGCTGCTGCCGCGGGCGGGATCTCCAGTTTGTCTTCGAAGCGTCGTCGCCAGGTGCTGATGCGCATTGGTGTGCTCCCCGACTCCCCGACCCCCGTTCCCAAGCGGGCTTCGCGCTGAGTCTGCCACAGGGGTCCCGCGGCCGTCTCGGCCAAGGTGGACCGGTTACCGCGAGCGAGGCCCGAAGGTGGTGGAGCGCAGCGGGCCGCTGGTGTTGTCCATGTTTCGGGTCTCTTGGTTCGCGTGAGATGCGTTCCTCCCCGCACCAACGGGTGCGGTCCGGTAACGCCTCTCGACCACCGGTGCTTGCCGACATCTTGGGCATGCACATCAACACCGCTGTCGACTGGGAGCGGCAAGCCAAGGGGGGAGTGGGGTGGCTACCTCGCCTCCCGGGCCGAGGACCTCAACCGCAGGAGGAATATTGCAGACCAAATAAATGATCTGCGCCAGTATTCAGCATCGTGCGCCGCTGAGCCGCGACGTCCTCGCCCGCCAGCACCTCACGGCGACACACCGGTCTTCCTCACGCAGCGGCACGCCTCGTCATATCGGCGTCGCGCTTGTCCATCCGGCTCGACCTGATGTTGCCTGGTCCAACAATCGTGGCCAGGTTCCATCGACTACAGCTTGCGGGCCTGGGGGTTGTGATCGTGAGCGGTCAGGAGCGCGATCGCCTCGGCATCGGTGAGCGGCTCGTCGGTCAAGACATGGGTGGTGATCGGGCCGCTGGGCATCATGTCGGTGGAAACGGCCATGACCGCGTCCTCGATCTCGGAAGGATCGACGCCCAGCTGCTCGGCGACCCTCCGGTGCCACTCGGCGATCATCGTGTCGTCGGCGTTCTGTGGGACATCAGGCTGCTCGGCCACCTTCACGAGGTGAACGGCTCTCGGTGGCTGCTGTTCCGGCATGACGGCGCACTCCCTCTGACGGCATGGCGAGTCCCTGCTTCATCCTGCCACCAGGCGACGATTTCTCGGCCATACCGGGCGCCCGCAGCATCAACCGGACGGGCAAATGCCGCCGGGCACCGTGTGAGACTCACACGGTGCCCGGGCCCGTGCCGGGCCAACGCTGTGACCTTGGCCAGGTGCTTGTCTCACCATGCCGGAGCAGCAGGGCTGTCACCGCAGGTTGATCCTCAGCTCGTACCGCTGGCCGGTGCTGATCGCCGTCGCCTGCTCGAGGAGATCCGTGAGCGCGAACTCCAGCCGGGCATTGTCGGCCGCCCGGCGCAGCAGCGGCACGATCTCGCCCGGGGGCTTGCCACGATGGCTGGCGGCGAGGCTGTTGAAGGCTCGCTGATAGGGGACGGCGTGGGTCTCCCCGGCGTGGGCCAGGAGCCGCTGCAGGGTGTGCGTATCGACGGTGATCCGGCCCATGATCGGCTCCTCCGGTAGGGGACGGCCTGGTCTGGCCCAGGCCTCTGCTCTCGACGCTACGAGGGGGGTCGGACAGTCCCCTGCCGCGAGCACCCCGGCCTGAGGACATGCGCGACCGCCTTGGGCCGCGGTATGGATCAGCGCTGAAGCGGCAGCCTTGGGTGAGCTGACCGAGCGTCTGAGCGGCCATGCTGGTTCGGGTAGAAGGCAGCACTCTGAGGTCTGAGGGCTGATGGCGCTCCCTTACCTTCGGTGATGCCGAGCATGGATCGCCGCAGTTCCGCTCCGGCAGCACTGTCACTCAAGAACCGGCCCTCTGCCCTGACGGTCACCGTGCCGCTACGGTTGGCAACCGACGCCGATCAGAAGGGAGGACGGCAATGGCTGAGGCCAAGCACCGTAGCCCGATCGGGGACGACGGGCATCAGCCGGAACGCCCTGTCCCACCGCCGGAACCGGAGCCACCACCTGCTCCACCGCAGGAGTAGGAACTGATGGCGACGAACAGGGCCCCTGCCGAAGCGGGGGCCGATCAGCTCCTGAGCAGCATCGCCACGCGACGTGGCCACTCGGTTCCCGAGGAGTTCGCGCAGGCGCTGGCCACCGTACCGCGGCATCTGTTCCTGCCCGACCAGCTCTGGCTGCGGGATGGGAACGGCGGACACCAGCTGTGCGACCACGCGTTGGACCCCGAGAGGTGGTGGGAGGCTGCCTACAGCGATGCCTCGCTCGTCACCCGGTTCGCCACCGCCTCCGACGGCACCCGGGAACCGTCCTCGTCGGCGTCCGCGCCGAGCACGGTGATCCGACTGCTCCAGGACGCCCAACTCACCTACGGTCAGCGGACCCTGGAGATCGGCACAGGGACCGGCTTCAACACCGCCCTGCTGTCCGCCCTCCTCGGCTCCGCCGCCGTCACCAGCATCGAGGTCGACCCCCAGCTCGCCGCCCAGGCCCGCGAGAACCTGCAGGCTGCCTCGTTCGAGCCGACAGTGGTGTGTGCCGACGGCACCGACGGCTGGGCGCCGGGCGCGCCGTACGACCGGATCCTGGCCACCTGCTCGGTCCGCACAGTCCCGCCGGCCTGGCTGGCCCAGACCCGGCCAGGGGGCCTGATCGTCACCCCGTGGGACAGCGCCTGGTCCTGCTACGGCACCCTGATCCTCACCAAGCACGCCGACGGCCAGGCCACGGGCCGCTTCGCCGCGCACGGCTCTTACATGCTGATCAGCTCCCAGCGCACCGACGTGGAACTGTTCCGCGACATCCTCAGAGCCGGGCAAGAGCCGGAGAGGCGCACCACGACGCTCTCCCCGTGGGCCGTCGCGGGCAAGAGTTTGGACCTGGAATTCCACCTGGGCCTGACCGTACCGGGGGCCTGGTACTCCTGGGACACAGAGCCCAAAGACGGTGTGCGCACCAAGTTGTGGTTGGCCGACGACAAGGCCACCTCGTGGGCGTCCGTCGGCTACGACGGTCAGCAGACGGCCACCTTCCAGGTCGCCCAGTACGGACCACGCCGCCTGTGGGACGAGACCGAAACCGCCCACCATCTGTGGCTCAGCGCCGGCAAGCCGACCGTCGACCGCTACAGCATGACGATCGCACCCGACGGCCGCGCCACCCCATGGCTGGACACCCCCCGCGCGCCACTTCACGGCTAAGCGGGGCTCCAGGCCGATAGTTCACGGGGTCAGCAGGCACTGAAGTCGCCGTACAGGATGAGCTCGGCCGCAGCCTTCGGCAGTCCGTGCAGCCCCAGGAGAGCGGACTGATGGCTGTGACTGCCTCTGAACGTGTCCCCCGCGAGGGGGCCTGACTGGGATTCGCTGCGGGGTGCGGTGGGGAGTCGCGCTGTGGCACTCTGAGGCCGTCCCGTTAGGACATGGACGATCACCCCGTGGGTTCGGCAAAGACCGGGGGTGGCCGTCCGGAACCGACTTCCAATCGGTGCCAGCGAAGCCTCCAGGATGTGCGTCCTGGGGGCTTTCGTATGTCTGGCTCCGGTCGGAGGCTGGCGTCCCTATCGCAGCGGTCGGCGGGTCGATGGGTTGAATCAGAGGGTTTCCTCTGCCTGCCTCAGACCATCTCTGCAACCCTTGCGGGCCCGTGAACGAAGAGCGCGATGAGTGGAGCGCAGCGAAGCGGCGAGCAGCGCTGCGGGAAGCGTAGCGAAGATCCCCGATACGGCCAGCCGGCTATGCCGCCTCGCGGCGAATATTCACGAGTCGTGGCTCTGGCTCAACTTCTGTGGTGCTGTATTGCAGCCAGTCGGGCGGGGCTACGGTGTCACATCGTGACGACTTTGATCATCGGTGCTAGTGGCTTCCTGGGCGCTGAGCTGATCCGGCAGGCAGCAGCGGCCGGGCAACCGACGGTCGCGACATACGCGACCAGCCCCGGCAACACCGCCCGAGTCGCGTGGCACCACCTCGACTTACGGGACCCTGAGCGGGTGGACGCGGTCATGGCCGAGGTCAGACCCCATCTCATCGTCAACGCATCCAGCGGCGAAGCCGACTGGGCGGTCACGGCCCAAGGCCCCGTGCGCCTGGCTATCGCGGCGGCGAAGTGCGGCAGCCGTCTTGTCCACGTCTCCAGCGATGCAGTCTTCTCCGGTTCGCGTGACCACTACGACGAGTCCTGCCTCCCCGACCCCGTCACCCCGTACGGAGCGGCGAAAGCCGCAGCGGAGACCGGGGTCCTGCTCGTGCATCCGCAGGCCGTCGTCGCTCGTACCTCGCTGATCATCGGCGGCGGGCGGTCCGTTCACGAGCGGACCGTGCACGAGCTCGCCGCCGGCACGCGCGAAGGCGTCCTGTTCACCGACGACATCCGCTGCCCGGTGCACGTCACCGACCTGGCCGCAGCCATCTTGGAACTGGCGTCACACGACACCCATGGCATCCACCATCTCGCAGGAGCAGACGCCCTCAGCCGCCACGAACTCGGCACCCTCATCGCCAGACGCGACGGCCTCGACGCCTCCCGACTGCCCACGGGCCTGCGCGCCGACAGCACGCTTCCCGGCGCCATCGACGTCCGCCTCGACAGCCGCGTGACCCAGCGGAAACTGCGCACCACGCTACGCGGCGCCCGGCGGTTCCTCACTGCAGCAGCGTGACCCTCGGCCCTGACGATTCGGAGACAGGCTGCGCGCGACGCCGCGCCGCTGCCAGCCACAGAAGTTGTGCCAGAACCTATTCTCGCGAAGCCATCCGGGCGATCGCGCTGGAGCGCCATGCGGTCGGCCGGAAAAGAATTCCGTCCGCTTGCTCAGATCGCTTGTACCAGCCGTTGATGTCCCGTGGTTCGGCACAGCAGTCGGCGCCCGCACCCCGGTCTGGTTGGGTGCGGGCGCCAGGTGAGGCTTACGCGGGGACGATGTTCTCCGCCTGGGGGCCCTTCTGGCCCTGGGTGACGTCGAAGGTGACCTTCTGGCCTTCCTGGAGCTCGCGGAAGCCCTGGGTGGCGATGTTGGAGTAGTGGGCGAAGACGTCGGGGCCGCCGCCGTCCTGCTCGATGAAGCCGAAGCCTTTTTCCGAGTTGAACCACTTCACGGTGCCGCTGGCCATGCCTGTGTCTCCTTCTACGGGTCTCGGCTCCCGCACCGTGCGGGGGCCGGAGGTGATCGCCCTGGTCCTCAGAGACTCTGAACAGCAAAAACGCCCGTGAAGTGCGCTCACGGGCGACCGGTACTTCGGAACCACGACAGCTGAGTGGGACGCTACACGGCCCCGGTGACGACAGCCACAGCAACGATCAAGCTGGGCGAAGCGGGATGTCTTCGTGCCCGCGGGGTCCGTGGGGCGGGGACTGGGGGCTGGAGATGTGTCGCTCCAGAGGGGACGCAGCTCCGGCCGGATGTTAGCTCCGCCGACCTCAGGGTCGGCCTGGCTAACCTCTGGAGCGCCGTGTGCGGAGTGCCGAGGCGAGGTGACGGTGGGGCTGCTGCGGGTCCGGCTTTACAGCTCGATCGCTGTGGAACGGACGCGTGCACCGGAGGTCCGTGGCATGGGCGGGCGTCCTCGTCCCGGGAACGTCGCGTCTGCTGTCCCGGCGCGTTGAAGGAGGTGTCGGAGCGGGAGCGCGTCAACCTCCGAACTGTCAGCGCTGCAGGACCGGCTCAGTGCACTGCGCTTCCCGGTGGGTCAGCACCCTATGTGGCGGCCGAAGCGGGCCAGGTTGGGGTCGAGGGGCAGGAGGCAGGTGCTGCAGATGTGTCCGGTGCGGGAGGTATTGGGTGTCCGGGACCGGGCTGGCGGGCGGCCAGGGGCCGGGCGCGGCCGGGGCTCCTGGTCGGATGGCGCCTGTCCTGTCTGGGGGGCCTTGGCGGCGGCGGCCTGCCGGTGGGCGTGTAGTTCGCGGGCCCAGCGGTCCTCGCCGCGGCGTCTGGTTTCTGCGCTCTCGCGGGTTTCCCGCTGTGAGGTGTGCAGTTGGTTGTGCAGGAGGTCGGGAAGAGTGAGGCCGTCTCGGTCGAGGCTCATCTGGTCCAGGGGTATGCGGAGCCGGTCGAGCCGGTCGCGCGGGCAGGGCGGGTGGTGCAGGGCGTAGATGCTGAGGTCGGGTGCTTCCCACCACCGGCCGGTGCGGGGATGAGGCTGACCGAACGCGCCGCCGATCAGGCGATTTTCGGGGCGGAAGAACCACACCGGGAGGCCGTGGTCGAAGACGACGTGCGGCACATCGAGACCGGGCAGCCACAGCCACACGTCGCGGATCCCGGCAGCAGCGTAGTCACGGTGCCGGGCCGTCCAGGCGTGGTCGGGCAGCAGCGCTCGTTGAGCCTCCAGAGCGAGCTGGCTGCCGTCGCTCAGGCGGACCCAGACGTCGGCGCGGCGAGTGTGCTCCGGGGTCCATTGCTCCAGGCGCACGTCGGTGACGCTGGGCTGGGTGCGGGCCCACCGGGCGAGGAGGTGCTTGGTGGTCAGGTGCCACACGGTCTCGGGGTGGTGTCCGCCGTGCGGGGCGCGGCCGGGTGGGTGGGCGAAGTGGAAGCGGACCCGGCCGCCGGTGCGGCCCCTGACGAGCAGGGCAACGCGGGTTCCTGGCGGAGCGTCGATGCCGCGGAAGCAGTAGAAGCACACCAGTGTCCGGGTCCCGTGGAAGCCCAGGCGGTGCCACTGGTGTGCGGGGCGTTCGCCGACGTGCACTTCCTCTCCGGATTCGAGGTCGAAGCCGACCACGAGTAAGTCATCCCGCACCGGTGGGTTCCTTTCTTCCTTCGGGAGCAGCGTGGTGGAGCCGGGTGGCCTCGGCAGGCCGGCCCTGGGGTGCTTTCAGTTCCGGTTTTGGTGTGGCCCGGCTTTGGTGACCGTGCTCGCCGCCGGGGTGGTGGCAGGGGCGGGGGCGGAGAATCCGCCGGGGATCGAGCTGGCGGGGCGGCGGTTTGGCGGTGTGCTCGCGGCCGCCGGTGCGGGCTTTGTGGCGGCGTGGGGGCGGGCGGCGGTGGAGACGACGCTGCCGTGAGGGATGTGGTGTGCGCACTGCGCACATACCTCAGCAGCTCGCCACACCCGGCCCTGCCGGGGGCCCAGGGGGTCTGGGATGAGCATCAGGACGGTCTGGCCGGAGCAGTTGAGGCGGGTGGATGCGTGCCAGGAGCATCCCTGGATGCGGCAGTGGCAGGCGGCGTTCGGGCGGGGTGTGGCAGCGCGCGCGTGTGCGGCGGCGTGGGCGGCGGCGAAGGCGCGGATCGCGGTGACATCCCGGGAGCGGGAGGGCAGGCGGCACGGTGAGGTGCAGGTGACCGTTGCGGTGCGGTCGGCGAAGCCGGTGACGCGTACGGTCCAGGCCCGTCCTGGTGTCCGCTGGTTCGAGTCGTGGTGCGAGGTCATGCAACCGTCCGTTCGAAAGGCGCGTTGGGGTGTGCGGTCAACTGTGTGTTACCCCGGATCGGGGCGAGGGGGTGCGCCGCGTGCTGTCCCGTGCGGTGAGCCGGCCCGGTGCGGGAGTGTCCCGGCCGGGGGGTATCACTTTCGCGCATCTGCACAGGAGTTGGTGCGGTGAGGCCATCGGGTGCCGACGTTGCGCGCCGCAGGTCCTCCGCGGCACCGTCCTCGCTCGGGAAGGTGGATGTGTGACCGCCGGGGCATGTCGCGGTGAGAGAAGGCGGGGTTCATCACCTGGCCAGGGGGGTGGTAAAAACCATCTCGGTACGGTCAGCGGGTAGCGTCACCTCGGACACCTCCACCGTTCTGCCGTTGATGTCGATCGACGTCTTACGGAGAACCATCACGGCGTCCCCTGCGGTGAGGCCGAGTTCTGCCGCTTCCTCCGCCGTCGGTGCGCGGGCGGTGATGCGCTCCACTATGCGGTCCAGCTCAATGCCGATGGTGTGGAGCTGGTTCTGTGTGCCGCCCGGCCACGGCTCCTTGGATGCGTCGAGAAGGTCGGGGTTCACCGTGACCATGTCGTACACGAGGTAGGAGCGGACGAGGTTGAAAGGCTCGCCATCCTGACGGTAGCGGGTCCGGTAGCGCCTCTCGACCATTGGTGTTCCCGCCGGGATGTCGAACGCCTCAGCCAGGGCTTCGTCTGCTGTGGTCTCCCGGTATTGCGCAGTGAAGACCAGGTCGTTGACGGTCAGGCCCGTATCCCACTCGGTCGCTCCCGTCCTCCGATGTTCGGTCAGCGGCTTGAGGACGCGGTCCTTTTCCCACTGGTGGCAGCCACTGGTGCGCTCCACCACTCTCCGGGACGAGCCGTGTGGGCCGGCTGCCAGGGCTGTCGTGCGCGCTCTGTCCGCCCCGTCCTGGTGTGGGTCGGGTTGCCGACCGTAGCGGCGGCGGGGGTGGCGGATGAGGACGCGGGGGTCGAGGGGGCCGGATTCGAACCCCATGCGCCGGTAGGCACGGCAGAGCGCCGGGGTGGCGGGGACGGCGACCAGGCCCACCCGGGCTGTGTCAGCGTGGCTGAGGCAGGCACGGACCAGGCGTCCGGCGGAGACCGCGTCACTTTCGGGCGAGAGGAGGGTTCCTGCTTCCCACCACAGGCCTCCCTGGCGCCTCAAGTGGCGGGCCGTGGTGCGGGCGGAGGTGAGGCATCGGGCGTGCAGCACCATGTTGACGGTCTCGATGAACAACGGGGCCACGGCGATTCCGACGATGAGATAAGCGAAGGGGACAGCGCCGCCGAGGACGGGTGCGGTAAGGGCTGGAAGCACCAGGACCAGGGACAGCCACCCGCCCATCAGGGTGACGCCGAGGAGGAAGACAGCCGCCTGGCCGACACGGCGAGCCCAGGAGGTGCGGGGCCCGGTGACGGTAGCCATGGCGCTTCCGTAAGCAAGGAGGCCTCCTCCTGCCTGCTGGAACGACAGGGCGAACAGCCACAGGACCCAGGCGGTGGGCCAGGTGCAGAGGTTCAGTGGCGGGGGGCCGAGACGGCGCAGGGCCAGGCTCGCCAGGCGCGGCAGGTCCTGCCAGCGGGCACGCAGCGCGGGAGGAACCTGAGGCACGGCGGGGGCAGGCGGACGTGTCATGGATGCGCCTCTTTATCGGGCCTGGGGGCGGTTGCTGGTGTGGTGCGGGCCGTGTTCGGGACGCTCGTCCGCGGGGCTGGGCGTGGGGAGGGCTGCGGTGCGGGCGGCGGCGGTGCGGGCGCGCAGGTCCTCGAGGCGGCGGGTGATGCGGGCGCGCTGGTAGAGGGCGATGGCGTCGGTGATGTGGTCCCATGCGTCGCCGTCCATGCCGGGCGGGCGGGGTCCGAGCGGGTCGGATCCGGCGCGGTGGTGGCGCCTGCGGTAGTCGCACATGGTCGTGAGGAGCCGCTGATAGGTGTGCTGTTCGGCGTCGTCGTCCTCATCGGGTGCGGTCAGGCTGTCCATCCAGGCCTCCGGCAGCGGCTCGCCGGCCAGCGTGGCGGCGAGCGCGGTCGCGGCCAGGCGGGCGTCCTTCGCGGCGTGGGTGAGGGGGGCGACGCCATACGGATCCCGCACGGCGGGGTGGACCGGGAGCAGCGTGGTGGGGGGGGTGTCCAGGAGTGCGAGGGCTGTGTGCAGGACTGTTTTCGATGAGGCGTCGGGGTGGGGTGTGGGGGTGGGGCGGCGGTGTCCGGCGAGGGTGCGGATGCGCAGCGCCATGTCTTCCCAGGCGCCGTGGTGGTGGGTGTCGTCGGGTCGGGGGCCGAGGCCGGGGACGCCGGTGATGGCGTGCCGGGTGCGCCAGAGTTCGACCAGGGCGGCGGTGTTCTCCCACGCGGCGCGGCGGTTGGGGGCGCTGCTGGGCGGTACGGGGCCCAGCGGGCGGGCCCAGGCGGGTGGGGCCTGGGCGAGGGTGCGGCCGCGGTCGGCGATGGCGCGGGTGAGGATGCGGTGGCGGTCGGCGAGGTGGTGGCGCCAGTGTTCGGGGGTGTGGGGGTGGCGTAGCGCGGTGCGGTCGGCGACCCAGTCCGGTACCTCGCCGGTGTGGTCAAGGTGGCGGGGCAGGTGGTCGGGCAGCTGTTCGCGCAGTCGGCGTTCGGCGGCGATCTTCTCGGTGACGGCGTGCGCGCGGGCGAGGGCGGCCCGGGCGTGGCGCTGGCGTTCCGGGGCGGCAGCCATCTGGCGGCGGGTGGTGGGGAACGGCTGGGTGGCGGTGCGGGAGTGCCCGGGGGCTGGTTCGCGTTGCCAGTCCTCGCGGGCGGCCGTGCGCCAGGGCAGGGCGCGGCGCAGGGTGGACTCGGTGGTGAGGGCGGCGAGTTGGTGGTGGGCGGCGGCCTGCAGGAGGCGGTCGCCGCGTCGGCGCGCGCGGTGCAGGAGGCGGCGGGCGGTGGCGGTGCGGGCGGCCAGCTCGCTGCGGGTGAGTGCTCCGTGGGGGCGGTCGGGCCAGGCCGGGTGGGTGGTGGCGGTGCGGGTGGTGACCGGGGCGGGCAGGGTGGTGGCTGCGGCGTCGGCGGCTTGGAGTTCGGTGTGCGCGGCCTGCCGGTGGGCGGCCGCGAGGTCGGCGAGGGTGCCCAGCGCGGCGAGCGGGAGGAGTGCCAGCGGCCGGGGGCGGGTGGAGTCGGCGGCCTCTTGGGCATCGGCCAGGCGTTCGCGCAGCCGCCAGGTCAGGACTGCGGAGGCGTCGTCGGCGTCGCCGAAGCCGCGCCGGGAGGCGGTGGGGATGAGCAGGCGGGGCAGGTCGAAGCCTTCTCGTTCGGCGTCGGTCAGGACCCGGATCAGGGAGGGGAAGGCGTCGGCGGCCGTGAAGCGGGCGGTCAGCTCGGTGCCCAGGGTGTGCTCCAGCACTCCGGTCAGGCGGGCGGTGGTGGCGCGCTCGCCGGCGTCGGTGAATTCGGCCGCCAGCTGTCCCGGGGCGCCGACCTGGTTTTGCAGCGCGGCGATCGTCTCGGTCGCCGAGAGCTGCGCGCGGCGGCGTGAGGCGATCTGGGCCAGGACGTCGGGGAGGTGTTCGCCGTCCTCCAGGGCGACGTAGAGGCGGTTGGTGCGGGCGCCCCGGGTCAACTGGACGTAGGCGCCTTCGCGGTTGGAGCGGGGTGAGGCGAGCGCGTGGGAGGTGTCCACCGTCATGCCCTGGGCGCGGTGGATGGTGGAGGCGTAGCCCAGTTCGCACTGGGCGGTGACGTAGTCGGCGGGCAGCCGGATCCGGCCGCGGTGGGTGGTGTGGCGCACGATCAGGTCGCCGCTTGGGGTGATGCGCTGGACGGTCCAGGTGTCGCCGTTCTTCACGAAGTCGCGCCGGACGATCATCTGGCGGCGGTTCTGGCGGGTGCAGATGACGTCGCCGACGTGCGCGTGCTGGCCTGCGCGCAGGAGCTGGGAGCGGGAGGTGTCCAGGGCGCCGGAGGTCATGCGCCAGGCCTGGGCGCGGGCGTTGAGGGCGCCCACCGAGGCGGTGTCGGCGGCCGTCATCACACTGGTGCGGCCGCGTTCGGTGTCCCGCGCCCAGGCGGTGAACACCTCATCGCACATCGCTTCGTAGGTTCCGGCGACGATGCGGCCCTTGGCCAGGTACCAGGCGAAGGCGGCCCGCGGGTCGTCGCCGTCGCGCAGGACCAGGGACGCTTCGGCCTCGCCGTCGGTGCGGAAGCGGTGCAGCCGGTCGAGCTCAACGGCTCCGCTGGCGCGGGCGAGAAGGCGCAGCGCGCCGCCGGACTCGACGGCGGCGAGCTGGTGCGGATCACCGAGGAGGCGGACGTGCGCGCCGTGGGCGGCCGCGTCCCGCAGGACGCGCTGGAGCATCAGGGTGCCGGCCATTCCCGCCTCGTCGACCAGGACGACATCGCCTGGGCGCAGCCGGAATCCCTTGGGTGTGTGCTTGCCCTGGGCGGCGCGGTCGCGCTGGTGCAGCCAGGCGTGCAGGGTGTGGGCGTCCCGTTTCAGGTCGGTGCCCAGGACCTTCGCGGCGCGGGAGGAGGGGGCCAGCGGGATCAGACGCCGGGTGGTGGCGTCCATGGTCTTGGCGACCAGGCGCATGGCGGTGGTCTTGCCCGCACCGGCTGGTCCAAGGCCGGTGGTCAGGAGGTGCTCGGAGAGGCAGAAGGAGCGGGCCAGAGCGCGTTGTCCGGTATCCAGCGGGCCGCGGTAGAGGGCGGCGACCCGGTTGAAGGTGGACCGGGGGACGGGCGGGATGACCAGGGTGCGGGAGGCGGCCAGCAGCGCGTCTTCCGCGGCCAGCAGGGTGCGGGTGGTGTAGGTGCGGGAGCCGATCGGCCGGTAGATGCTCGAGCCGTCCGGGCGTTGCAGGTCCGGGTGTGGGGGGTTGATCTCGGGTGGGGTGATGTCGAGGCAGTCGGGACCGGCGAGGGCCGTGTCGGTGATGGCGTCGGCCAGCGCCGGCGGGGCGGTGGCGCCGGCCAGGGTGCGCATAAGGTAGCGGCGGGCTTCGGCCAGGACGTGGCGGCGGTGGAAGGTGGCGCGCCGCCCTGCGACCTCCGCGAGCACCAAGGCGGCGGCCGCATCGACGTGCAGATCCGCACCCGCGGCGGGCAGCGCACCGGCGGCGGCCCGGGCGGAGTCCAGCAGAGCGTCGACGGTGGCCGGGCTGGTCGCGGCGATCGCCCGGGCCCGCCAGCGCTCCAGTAGCTCATCCAGGGAACGGGCCTTGCGCTTGGCCGGGCGGGTGCTGGACCGGGCCCGCTCGAGCAGGGCGTGGCGGGCCGATGTGCCGGGCTGGCGGCCGTGGCGGCGCCGGTAGTCCTCGAACAGCTCCTCCGCCCTGATGCGTACGGCGGATCCGCGCTGGGAGAACAGCACGCGCAGTCGGGGGTCGATCCCGGCGATCCGCATCACCGGGCGCTGCCCGGGGGTGACTTCGACGGCTTCGCTGCGCAGGCCCAGACGTGCGCAGATCAGCTCCAGAGAGCGCTGGTTGTACAGCTCGCTGGCGCCCACCACTTCGCGGAACAGCAGCCGGGTATCGAGGTTGCGCCACCGGCCGTCGGGCCCTTTCACGCGCGCGCTGATGACCGCGTGGTCGTGCAGCATCGGGTCCCCGGCCCGCGATTCGTAGTGGCGGTAACGGGCGCAGATCAGCCCGCCCACTGCCCTGTGCTGGGCGATGCCGCCTGGACCGCTGCGCACGGCGAGGGCGTTGCTCTCCAGCCAGCTCAAGGCCTCCTCGATGGCCTGCTCGTGCACCTCGATGACGACGCGGCGCACCGTGGCGTCGCCCAGCGCGAACAGCTGAGAGAGCTCCTCGGAGGAGAAGGTGAGGTCGTAGGCGGTGCGGGGCTGGCGCTGCGGGCCGGTGCGCGCGGCCAGGAACCGGCCGAGCTCGGCACCATCAGCGGGAGCACGGTGGTACTCCTCCTCGAACACGGCCGCAGCCGTACGCATCCGCAAGCTCTGGGTCTCGGCCTTGGACAGCGGGCGGCACAACTGCTGGGACGCCCCCTCCAGGACGCGCTCGATCTCCTTGTCCAGGGGGCTGAGTTCGGCCAGCTGCGGGACCGCGGGACCGAGCTTGGCCGCCTTCAACGCCTGCGTCCTCGAGGCGCCGGCGGCCTGCTGGTCGGCGATGATCCGCGTCGCCTCCGGGTGCATACCCAGTCCGAACAGCGACCGCATCTGCGGCTCGGTGACTGTCCCGGACAGCCCCAGGTCGCGCGCCGCCTGCCCCCGCCACACCCCCGCCGGGACGCCCGGCACGCTCGAGGACGGGGCGGCGGTACTCCCCCGCGCTCCGTCTGCGGCAGCAATGCTGCGCAGGTAGTAGCGGTAGCCCTCCCCCGCCGACAGAGGCTTCACAGTCATCACAACAGCCAGTCGAGCACCAGCCGCCAGCGCCCGTCCGCGCTCACCCGGCCGGCGGCCGGATCCTCCCGGGAGCAGGGAAGGAACCTCCACCGCCGTCCCGCCACGAGGGAAACACTCCTCCGTACGCCGCCGCGGCTAAAAAGTGCTAGAGGTGCGTCACGCAACCAGGGCCACGCACCGGAGACCACCCCGCTCCACAACGACACCTCACCGGCACCACCCACACAGCACCACCCACACAGCACCAACAGGCCGCCCGGTCACGCCCCTCCGTCCCCAGGGGGCCGCCCGGTTGCCGGGGTGGCGCTCCCCTGCCCTGCCGGGGCGGTGGGCGTCCCGTGGGCGGGACCGGCTGTATCGACCGGTGTCCTAGACGGCGGGACGCGCACGGCCGTGCGGGTGTGCGGCCTGCGTGGGCGTCTGAGACTGGCGCGCAGGGCGCCCGCGGCTGCGGGTGCGGGTGTGGTGGCACAGGGAGGTGGCCGGTATGGCGGCGAGGGGCAAGAGCCGGAACGCGCGGGAGATGGCGCGGCGCAGAGAGGCGCTGGCGCTGGCTGGTGAGCGGATGGCCGAGGAGCGGCGGGCGGCGGAGGAGGCTGAGGCGGCGCGGCGGCGGCGGGAGGAGGAGCTGGATGAGTTGGTGGCGGATTTCGAGCTGGCGCGGCAGGACGAGCAGCAGGTGGCCGGTGAGGTGGAGGAGGAGGTGCGGCGGGTGCGGGAGCGGGGGGCGGAGCGTGTTCGCCAGGCGCGGGTGGTGGCGGCGCGGGTGGTGGCGCGGATGGCGGAGGCTGGGGAGACGATCGCGGGTTCCGCGCGGCGTTTGGGGGTGGGGGTGGATGTGGTGAAGGAGCTGCGTCGGCTGGTGCGGGAGTCGGAGGGGGGCGGGGTGGAGCCTGCGCGGCCGGGCTCGTCGGCGGGGGGCGGGGCGCGGCCGGTGGAGGGGGCTGAGGCGGGGGCGCCGGGTGGTGCGGTGGTGTGGCCGGGCAGTGGTTGATCGAAGGCGGGGTATGGGTGCGGCCCCGGTCTGTTCGCCGATGTGGCGGGCAGGCCGGGGCCGTTGGCTGTGCGGGGCGGGCGGTGGTCAGGGGTGGGGTGGTGGGGTGTTCCAGGGTGCGGCGGGCCGGTGGGGTGCGGCCGGCGGGGGGCCGGGGGTGTGAGCCGGTGGGGCCTGGGCGGGCGGGGCTGCGGGGGCGTGCCACCCGGGCTGTTGCTGCGGATGCTGCGGTGGGGGGAGGTGGCCGGTGAAGCGGCCGGGGTCGACATCGCGGTAGATGACGGTGACGGGGGCCTGGTCGGCGACGTGGATGCGTTGATGGACTCCGGCGGGCTGGATGATCCAGACGACGGCCTCGTCGCGGCGGGTGGTGCGGGTGATGACGCTGTCTCGTATGGGGAGCCACACCTTGTTGGTGGTGCCGGTGTTGGGTTCGGTCTCATCGACTTCGATGTGTGCGATCGCCTCGGTGAACAGGCCTTGCATGGTGACGAGTTCGTTGATGGTGGTCTGCTGCTGCACGGCGCGCGGTCCCCCCTCCTGGGTGTGGCCGGTGGTGGCGGGGCTGACGCTATGCGCGGGGTGCGGTGTGGGACGGGGTTGGGGGTGTGGGGTGCCGGGGGGCGGGACGCGGCTTGTGATGGGTGGTGCTGGGGGCGGGATAGGGGTGCGGCCCCGCGCCGTCCGCCGGGGCGGGGTGCGGGGCCGCAGGGGCCGTTGGGCCGTCGGGGTGTGGTGGGGGTCAGGAGGTGGGTGGGACC
Source organism: Streptomyces sp. NPDC004647 (assembly GCF_040609575.1). Lineage (NCBI taxonomy): Bacteria > Bacillati > Actinomycetota > Actinomycetes > Kitasatosporales > Streptomycetaceae > Streptomyces > Streptomyces sp. NPDC004647. Next base: position 23,321 of record NZ_JBEXKU010000069.1, read on the forward strand.
GGCGCGGGTGTGGTTTGGGGGGTGTGGAGGCGGATGGTGAGCGGAACGCGGTCGGTGGGCGGGGCGAGGGCGTTGAACTCGGTGAGTGCGTCGGCCACGAGCGTCGATGCGAACTGGTCGGTGGTCTGGGTGTGGGCGGTGTGGTTGAGGGTCGCGTGGTCGGGCTCGTAGGCGGGGCCGTCGTCGTGGTCGTAGGTGACGTGGAAGGTGACGGTCTCCGGTACGGGCTGGTGCCGGTCTTCGAACCAGGAGCGCAGGGCGCGGCGGAGAGCGGCGTGGGCGTGGGTGGGAGCGGTGTCGCGGCGGCTCATGGGCTTGCGCAGGTGGGCGGGGCGCTGGCCCGGGGGGAGGCAGGTGCGTTTGTCGGTGCGGGCGGGGTGGCGCTTGGCGGGCTTGTTGCGGCCGATGTGGGAGTAGAAGCGCTCACCTTCCCACACGCACAGCAGGCAGCGCATGAGCCACGGTTCATCGCTGCCGGGGTAGGGGGCGAGGGGGTGCCAGTCGAAGAGGGCGAGGCGGTCCAGCGCTTCGCGGGCGGCGGTGTGGTTGTCGGGGGTGTTGCGGAGGTTGGGGGCGATCTGTACGGGGTGGTGTGGCTGGGGGTCGGTGTGGTGGTCGGTGGTCAACGTCGTTTCGCTTTCTGGGGGTTGGGGCCGGGCCGACCCCGCCCGCCGATCGATGGGCGGGCGGGGTGTTGGACTGCGGGGCGCGGCGCTGGCTGGCTGGTGTGTGCCGGGGGTTATGGGTGCGGCTGGGTGGGGTGGCCCGGGTCGGCGGGGGTGGGGGTGCGGTCCTGTTCCTGGTGCGGGGCGGGGGCGGTCTCGGGGCGGGGGAGGGTGACGGTGATGGTGGCGGGGTGCTGGACGCGGGTGGTCATGGGGTTGGTGTGTCCTCGCTCGCTCGGGTGGGGCGGGGGGTGGACATGCAGCGGGCATCCACGGCGGCGGCCAGTTGGACAGCGAAGGGGGTATCGGGGTTGGTTGTGCGGTGTTCGGCGGCAGCGGCGGCGGCGTGTTCGGCCTGCTGGATGAGGTCGGCGGGCAGGCTGGTGTAGGTGTCGGTGTCGTCGTCGGCGGGGCCGGTGAGGACGATCGGGCCGTGGAGCGGGTCGGGCAGCGGTCGGCCGAGCCAGAAGGACGCCAGGGCCCATGCGGCTGGGTTGGGGGGCAGGCCCGTGCCGTTGTCGTGGACGTGGAGCACAGCCCGGCGGTGGTAGATGGCGGGCCTGGGGAAGCCGGTGACGGTGTCTTCGAGGAGTTCGTACTGTTCTTCGGGGTGGTCGGGGAGTTGCAGGTGGGTCAGTTCGGCGTCGGGGGTGAGGAGAAGGGCTGTCGTCGTCATGAGGGGTTTCCTTGTGCGTGAGTGGCTTGGGTCGTACGGGTGTGGGGCCGGGCCGGGGGCTCGTCCCGGCGGGCGCCCGGCCGGGTGCGGCCCGGCGTGAACCACGGTGCAGGCGGGCGGGGTTAGCGGGGCAACCCCCAGCACCGGCCGCGTGCGGGGGGTCGCGGCAACGGCCCGCCTCCCGAGAGAGCGCGGGCCGTTGCGTGGCCGGGGGTGTGGTGCTATGGGTGGCCGCGGGACCGTGGGGCCGGTCACTCGGGCCGGTCGGACCTGGCGTAGTTGTGGAAGTCGTCGCTGACGGGGAACTCCTCCGGCTCGTAGGCACGCGCACCCACCCAGGTGTTCAGCGGGCCGGGCGTCTCCTGCTGGCCGCTGAGCCACCGGTGGATGTCGGGCTGGACCTCGAACAGGGATTCCCGTCCCGTCCGCCCGGGTCTCCGGCCAACCGGCCGGAAGTGGCGGCCGGGCCCGGATGAGACGGGCCCGGCGGTCTGGTGCCGGGGCTACTTGCTCACTCCTGCGCGTCGTCCGCGTAGAGGAACAGCAACTGCGCGCGGAGGCGGAGACCAGTCGGCGACAGGAGGTAGCCGTCATCGAAGTCGGCCTCGTCCAGGACCTGCTTGTAGTAGCCAACGCGCTCCAGCAGGTCCCGGAACTCTCGCCCGCGCGGCCCCGCCGCGTTCTCGATGCCGAGCGATACCAGAGCCGCCAGGACTCCGCCCGGGCGCAGGAAGCGGTGGGCGTGCAGGACGTGCTCGACGGCCAGGTTCCGCCGGTAAGGCGGGTACATGACCACCGCGTCGTACACCGGCCGGGCGGGGACGGGCAGGAAGTCCGCGGTGCCCACGTGCCGCGCGATCCCGGCGAGCGTGATGTCCGCCGCCCTGTGGTTCTCGATCTCGTAGCAGTCCATGACGCACCCGCGGGCCGCGCCTTCCGCAGCGAGGACTCCGTGCCCTGCGGAAGGCTCCAGCACCTGCCAGCCCTCCTCCGGCTGGATGGTGTCCCAGAGCAGTTCCGCGATCGATTGCGGGCAGGACACCACTCCGCGGTCGGGACGGTTCACCGCGCACCGGCGGGTGACGATCTGGTCGATCAGCGGTGCGGCCTGACCGAAGGGGTGCAGGTCGGCGAACATGTAGCCCCGGTGGCGGATGCTCCAGCAGGCGCCGGAGCGTGTGAGGACCTTGTGGGCCCCCTCCGCGGCAGCCGGTTCGGCCTCCTCGTGCAGGCGGACGAGGGGCCCGTCACAGACGGCGCGTTCCAGCTCCCGGCACACGGCCTTGGAGATCTGCATGGTGGTTCTCCTGGTGGGTTGAGGTTGTCGGTGTCACGGCGGCCGGGGGGCGGGATTCCCGCCCGCTCCCCGGGTGGGCGCCGGGCGGACGCTGGTCTGGGCCCGGCGGTCGTACTGGGGCGGCGGGCTACTGCTGGTAGGCGGGGATCAGCGCGCGGACCTTCTCCTCGCCGATGCATCCGCCGTCGTGGCGGTAGATGGAGGGTGGGTTGCCGTTGCGGCCGCGGTGCTTGCTCCAGGAGCGGACGCCGGACCATTTACACAGCTCGCAGAGGAGGTACCAAGGGTTGTCGCTGCCGGGGAAGCCGCCGACCACCGCCCTCCAGCGGTGCTCCCTCAACCCGGCGAACGCCGTGTGCGCGCCCTCGATGTTGCGCGGGGTCGTGGGCATCCGCGGGTGCAGCAGGGGCACCGGGCCATAGAGCTTCTGGGGGGCCTCGGCGAGCACCTGGTCCAGCGGGACCGCCTTGATGCGACCGGCGGCGTACTCCTTGGCGAGGTAGGCGGCGGCCATGTCGATGCCCTTGGTGCCCGTGGGCGGGCGGCGGAGGTTGTGCTCCCCCTCGCTGGTGTCGACCAGCCAGTCACGGTGCCAGCGGAAGGCGTTCCCGATGACCTGGTCGGCGCCGATGATCACGGGGTAGCGGCACTCGATGTCCGGCTCTCCGATGCGGTACGGCAGGGTGGTCGTGGTGCTCATGGACGTGCTCCTTGTTGAGGGTGGTTCGGTGGCCGGGCCCGCGGGCGGGCGGGGATTCCCGCCCCCGCCCGTCCGCGGGGTGATGTCCGGTCAGACCTGCTCTGCGGCGGCGACCTGCATCTGGAAGATCGCCCAGTCCGGGCCGCCCTTGGCGTGGACGAGACCGGCGTAGAGCAGTACCGCCTCGGCGCGGGTGAGGGCGCGGACGCCGCTCTCGGCGAGGAAGGCGTCGATCGCCTCCAGCGGCTCGTCGGCGTACCGGAAGTTGTCGGTCAGGCCGTGGTTGCCGGAGGGCTCGCTGTCCTTCCAGAGCTGGACGGAGAAGGTGCGGAGTACCGGGTCGAAGATCGGCCGCAGCTCGGCGTGCACAGCCTCGATCGCTTCGAGATCGACGATCGGGAGGCGGGTGATGTTGGTGAAGTCCACGGTGGGCGCCTTTTCGTTGAGGTTGATCGGTGTGGGCCCGGGGGCCCGGTGTGGGGCCCGTGCCGCTCGGGCTGGCGAAGGTCGGGGGAGGGCCGGGGCAGCGGGGTGCCGGGCCGGAGGTGGCGGGAGGGGGAGGCCGCTGGTCCGGCCCGGCATGCGCCACGGTGCAGGCGGGCGGGGCTAGCGGAGCAACCCCCAGCACCGGCCGGGCGCAGGGTTGTGGTGACGGCCCGCCTCCCGAGGGAGCGCGGGCCGTTGCGGTGGGGGTGGGGTGGGGGTCAGAAGGGGGGTCGGCCACGGCCGGGCGGTGCGGGTCTGCTCCGCTGGTGCATCCGCGACGGCGGCAGTGCGGCGACCAGTCACGCGCGGCCCGCCGGGCCGCTTGATGTCCTCAGCCGGGCCGGTCAGCTCCGGGCGCGTTCGATGATCTCCTTCAGGGTGACGCTCTTCTTGAACGGCTTGCCCATGTCGGCCTCCGCCTCGGCGTACTCGTCGAAGATTCCGGGGTTGATCTGCGCGGACTGGACCAGGTCGGCGGTCTTCGCGAGGGGGCAGGCCCGGCAGCTCAGGCGCCGCATGTTCCGGTCGTAGGCCCAGTGGTGCGGGATGCCGTGGTCACGGTGGATCTGCCACACCTGCGCGGTGGTGAGCTGGTGGATCGGCAGCCAGGTCGTCACTACGCGCAGCGTGCCCTTGCCGCTCATGCGGTGCTGCTCGATCATCGGCTGCTTCGCGCGGGCGGCGGATTCCTCGGCGCGCATGCCCATCGCGTACCCGGCCCGGGGTGGGCGGCCGAGCAGCATCTCGGCGCCGACCTCGTCGACGTAGTCGCGCCCGACGGCGGTCTTCGTATCCGAGGTGCAGAACCTGGCGAAGTGGCCCGGCCAGTTGCCGTGGGCCTGGATCCGGTCCCACAGGGAGGCCCACCGCTTGCTGCGGCGGACGGCGAATGGGACGTCGTACTGGGCAGCGTGGGCGCGGGCGACGTCGAGTGCGCCCGGCCACTCGATCAAATGCCCCTTCGGCGTACGGCCCAAGTCACAGTGGAGCACGCGGACCTTGTGCAGCGCGCCCGCCTTGTCGGCCTGTTCGCACACGGTGTGCAGGAGAGCGCCGGAGTCCTTCCCGCCACTGTCGCCTACGACTACGAAGTCGTAGGCCTCCCAGTCGAACTCGACGGCCGCGGCGGGCGCGGCCGGCGCGGCCGGCGGGGTGAACAGTTCGAGCTGGGCGCCGCACCCGGTGCCGCACGGCGGCAGGGGGGTCTTCATCAGGTTCTTCTCCTGGGGTTGAGGTGGGTCGGTGTCGGAGCCAGTCGGGCGGGGTTCCCGTCCCGCCCGCCCGGGGCCGCTGGTCCGGCCCGGCATGAGCCACGGTGCAGGTGGGCGGGGTTAGCGAAGCAACCCCCAGCACCGGCTGGGTGCAGGGGGTTTGCGTCGCGTCGGGCGGCCTGCCTGTTTGCGCCCCTCCGTCCGGCGTCCGATGCGTACAGCGGGCAGGTGCCGCCGCTGGCGACCGGCGGCGTACTCCCCGGCGAGGTAGGCGGCGGCCATCTCGTGGTCGTCCCGGCAGACGCCCTCAAGCTTGTTCCGCTGGGCTTGCCGCTCCTCCGGGTGGTCGGTGACCCGCTCGACGTGCAGGACCTCCCGCCCGTACTGCCGGTCCTCGCTCTTGTGGTCGGCCCAGCTGGTGAACGCTTCCCGGTCGTCGGCGAGGACGTAGTAGGTCGCGAGACGCTTGATGAGATCCACGCGGTACGGCGCGTTGTCCATGGTGAAGTCCACGATGTGGCCTCTCGGTTGAGGTTCTTCGGTGCGGGCCTGGGGCCCGGTATCGACCGGGGATTTCCGCGTTCGTCGGTGCGACCGGACCCGCGGGGCGGACGGGGATTCCCGTCCCGCCCGCCCCGCGGTGGCGGCCGTCAGTTCGTGGAGTCGGCCCCGGCGCGCTTGATCACGCGGAAGTCATGACCGTCCTCCGAGGTGAGGACGTGCCCCTCGGCCAGATCATCGACGTGCCCGGCCAGGTCGCAGATCCGGAAGCCGACCACCTGCATGGCGTGCCAGAGTTCCTCCGCCACGGCGCGCGGGTCGTCCCCGCCTGCGACATTGATCCATCCCCTGCCCGCCGGGCGCGTCTGCGCCAAGTAAGCGCCGGTGCACTCGGGCTGTCCGGTGGGCCACGTCGGCACCTCGGCCACATAGCTGGCCACGCCACGGCGTCCGGCGTACGAGGCCCCGCCGGGGTGCTCGTCCACGTCGGCGAGGTGCAACAGATCCGAGATCAGGTCCTGCACCCCTCCGCCATGCTCGCTGCGGTACAGCTCCCACGCCTTGCGTGCCCGTTCGGCACGGTCCGGCGTGGTCAGGTCGCTCTCGTCGAACGCGATGAAGTCCACGATGTGGCCTTTCAGTTGAGGTGGGTCGGTGTGGGCCCGGGGGGCCGGTGTGGGGGCCCGTGCCGCTCGGGCTGGCGAAGGTCCGATGCGAGGGCCGGGGCGGGGTGCCGGGCCGGAGGTGGCGGGAGGGGGAGGCCGACGGGGGGCGGCCCGGCATGCGCCACGGTGCGTTCGGTGACGGCCGCCCCTCGTCGCGTCTCGTCTACTTCTCGTCGAAGGTGGGAAGCGCGTCTGTTTCCGGCGCGTCAGCGTCGAACAGGATGTACTCGCAGCCGTTGGCTCGTGCCAGCTTGACGAGCGGAAGCAGCTCCGAGGGCCAGTCGTCCCCTTCGGCGAGGTCGGCGTCCTCGGAGGCGTACACCAGCCATCCGTACGTCGTCTTGTAGGCCACCACGCCCTCGTAGCTGTTGAGGTCGGCGCGGCTCTCCTTGCGGAGGTGGGCGGTGGAAAGATCAAGGAAGCTGCGGATAGTCAGGTCCGGCGTGGTCTCGTCGCGGCACGCGGGGAGGATGGTCGCCCTCTTCGGGTGGGGAAGCGGAAAGACGCGGCCGGTCCCGGCGGTGGTGAGGTGGTCGAGTCGTGCGGTGGTCACGGGGTGGCCCCGTTCGAGGTCTGCGGGGCCGGTCTTGGTCCACTCGTATGCGACGCGGGCGCCCCGGCAGGGCTTGATGAGGCCCTCTCCTCCGTCCGCGCCCTGGTAGTCCAGTTCGCCGTCCAGCTCGTAACCGGCGCAGGCCTTCGCGAAGTGGTCCAGGCGGGTGTCGATGGTCAGTGCCTTGGTGTCGACGCTCACCAGGAGGGTGTCGATGACGGTGGGATTTTCCTGGGCATCGACCGTGGCATCGGCAGCAGGAACGAGCAGCCATCCCTCGCGGTCAACTAGTTCCGCGAGCTGCGACTCGTCGGCATCCAGCGGAGCGACATGGAACGGCAGGTTCGCATCGAGCCGCTCGCGCAGCACAGCGAGAGGAATCGCCGGACTGATCGTCCACTTGCCGTCAACGTCGTAGGTGAAGCCCATCGTTTTCTCCATCCATGAGGTGGCGCGCAGAAGGCGCGAGTGCTGGACCTGCTGCGGCACAAGGGGTTTCCAGGAGCGGGCGCGCGGGGCCCGGGGGCCGGTGCCGCCCTCTCAGGTGGCACCGGCCAGGGTGGGGGGGAGGGGGAGGCCGCTGGTCCGGCCCGGCATGAGCCACGGTGCAGGTGGGCGGGGTTAGCGGGGCAACCCCCAGCACCGGCCGGGCGCAGGGTTGTGGCAACGGCCCGCCTCCTAAGGGAGCGCGGGCCGTGCGGTGGGGCTGGGTGTGGCGGCGGGTGGTTTACAACGCCTTGGCCTGGCAGTCCTCGCATGCCTCCTGGCAGAGCGTGGCGTCGTCCTGTGTTTGGCCTTTGCGGCAGGCGTGGCAGTTTGCCCACTGCCGCACGGTGAATGAGACCTGCTCACTGCCGCAGTGGGTGCACCGCACGCCGTGTACCGGCTGGCTGGTCTCGGCGTCGCAGTAGCCGAGTCGTTGCACCGTGGGGCTGGTCATGTCGAGGTCGGGGATGTCGGGGTGCTCCCGGTTGAGGTGGAGCCAGACCTGATGGGCGATGACGTCCGGGGACATGGCCGGGTGGGCGTCGACGGTCTTCGACCATGACCTGCCGCCCGGCTTGGGTCCGTTGCCGTCTTCGGCGGCCTCGTAGAAGGAGACGGCGTACACGGCGCGTAGTCCGTCCAGGCGGTCCTTCGGGGTGGTGCTCATGGCTGTTGTCTCTTCTCTTCGTTGCGGCCTGGTGGCGCCCGCGATTTCCGCAGCGGACTGCGGCGGGTGGGGGGCGGTGGGGCGTGGCAGGGAGAGGGGCCCCGGCCTGGGGCGGTATGCCCGAGGCCGGGGCTGCCCTGGGGGCGGTTCAGACGGCTGGGGTGCCGGTGGGGGTGGTGGTGGTGTGAGCGGTGTAGGCGGTGTAGGCGGTGTAGGCGGTGTAGGCGGTGTAGGCGGTGTAGGCGGTGTAGGCGGTGTAGGCGGTGTAGGCGCGGAGCAGCGTGCGGAGTTGGTCGTGATCGTGGGCGAGGTCTTCGGCGTGGTCGGGGTGGTACCGGGCATAGGGGCAGAGGTTGAGTCGCAGGCGGGTGGCGTTCTCGCGGTAGGCGGAGAGGTAGGTGCCCTGGGCGGTGGCGGCTTCTGCGTCGAGGCTGTTGTTCTCAAAGCGGTCGGGCTCGGCGTGCCAGGGGCCGGGAGCCAGGCGCAGGAGCTCCGTCCAGGGTGTTCCCGTGGGCGGGTTGGGCGCCGGGTGGAGGCTTGCGGGGTGCAGCGGGGGGAGGGTGTGGATGATGTGGGCGGCGTGGGCTGGGGTCAGGTCGTGGAGGGTGAGGCTGGCCGCGGTGGGGTGGGGGCGGTTGTCGGGGCTCTTGGTCACGAAGGCGGTCAGGTGCGCCCGGGTGCCGGTGGGCGGGTGGGTGACGGTGACGGAGAGGTAGGCCGCGCCGGGTGCGGCGTGGTGGGCTTGGTGGAGGTGGATGTCGGTTTCGGCGTCGTGGGGGGCGAGGCGGCGGACGGCGAGGGCGAGGTGTCGGGCGCGCCGGGCGGTGGGGGTGGTTTCGTCGCGGGAGGGTGAAAAGGGCATGGGAGTACCTCCGGTTGGGCCGGGTGTCCCGGCACGGGAAAGCGGGGGGCGCGGTGGGCGGCACAGGGATGTGGCCTGAGGGGGCCGGGGCCGGTGTGTGCGGCGGCGCTTTCGACAGGAGGGGACGCTAGTTGGGTGGTCGGGTTGAGCCGCAACCCTGACTTTGCGGGCGGGGCCGGGGACGGGCCGGGGGCCGCTGTTCGGGGTTTGTCCTGCGCCCTTGAATACCGGCCGGCGCGGACGCTGACGCTCGGGCCGGGCGGCGGTCAGCGGTCAGGGGGGAGGTGGGCCAGTTCGGTCAGGAGTGCGAAGGCGTCCTTCTCGTACGGGCGGATCGCGTTGTCCAGGTCGGAGGGGTTCTCGGGGCGCTGGTGGGGGGCCAAGTCCCTGGCGGCCAGGAGCTGTGTCCGTTCCTGTTCCCAGGCGCCTACCAGGGCGGCGGCTTCGCGGGCCTTGCTGGTCAGGGTGGCGGCCGTTGCGCGGGGGCCGGGCTGGGTGTCCTCGCGTGGGGGCGGCTGGCTCGGCTCGGCGGGCGGGCCGTGAGCAGGCGGGGCGTGGGTGAGGGCGTCGCGGAAGGCGCGCAGGGCGGCAACGGCGGCGTGCTCGGCGGTGGCGGGCCACTGTTCCTCTTCGTCGCGGGCCTGGCCGAAGTCCGGGTCTTCATCGAGGAGCGCGAGCGCGTCACGGATGAGGGCGGCGGCGCGGGCGTAGCGGGCGGGCAGGTGGGTGTCGGGCATGCGGGGTCCTGTCTTGAGCCGGATGAGGGGCGGGCCCGCGCCCCCCTGGGGGGAGGGGACGCGGGCCCGGTCGTCGGTGGGTGGTTGAAGGGTCAGCGTGGGAGGTGGGTGCCGAACTCGGTTGCCAGGGCGGCCGGGTTCAGGCGTCGCCAGCCCCAGTTGCCGGAGGGGCCGGACGGGCTGGGCAGGCCGGTCAGGGCTTCGTCGTAGTGAGCGGGTTCCAGGCGGGTCGCGGGGTAGTGCTCGATCTGGCGGATGGTGCTGTCCGGCCACAGGGCTTGCAGTGCGTTGCGGAGCTCTTGGGGGGCGTTGGTCACGGAGGTGCCGGGTCCCTGCTCGGTGACGATGGCGGTGACGTGGCGTGGTCCGGTGCGGAAGGCGCGCAGCGGGCGGGAGGTGGGGCGGCCGGTGGTGGTGGGGGTGTAGGTGATGGTGGTCGGCTCCAGTTGCCGGAGGTGGGGGTTGGAGGTGTAGACGGGCTGGCCGTTGAGACGGACTTCGGTGGGGACGCAGCGGTCGGGGTGGGTGAGCAGCCGGGTGTCGGCCTCGTCGTAGTGGACTCCCAGCAGGAGGGTGCCCTCGTCGGTGACGTGGGCGCCGATGCGGATTCCGGCGAGGTTGGTGACCGGGATGGTGTCGGGGTCGGCGGGGTCGGGGGGCAGGTAGGTCGCGTTGTGGTTGAGGCTGCGGGCGGTCTCGGCGGAGAACGGCGGGTGGGTGGTCATGTGGGTGTGGCCCTTTCTGTTCGTGGCTTGCGTTGGGCAGGGCGGGGCGTGGCCGGCGCGCGCCCGGGGGGCGGCGCGGGGGTGTGGGGAGCAGCGCGGCGGGCGGGAGAGGCGGCCCGGAGCGGGTGCCGCGTCGGTGCGGTCGGCCCCTGGGGTGCCGGGCCGGATGGGCGGGAGGGGGTGTCCGCGGGCTCCGGCCCGGCGGTAAGAAACGTAGGGAGTGCGGTGGTTAGCGCCGCAACCCCTGATTGCCCCGGCCCCGTATACGGCTCGGCGGGTGGTCGCCCGGGTACGGGTGCGGACGCCGTGGTGGGAACGGTGTGGGCCTCGAGGGGCCGTCAGCGGCGGGCTGCGCCTTGCTGCGCCGTTCCCTGGGGTGCGTCCCGGGGGTGGCGGGCAGTGTGGTGGTGGGTTTCAGGCGCGGGGTGGGCAGACGCGGAGCGGCCCGCACCGAGGGGACGGTGCGGGCCGCAGAGGTGGGCGGGCGGGCGGGGCCCGGCCCGGGGTTATGTGCGGGGTGGGGTGAGGGCGTCGAGGGCGGAGAGGTAGGCGTGGGGTCCGGGTTCGGCGAAGTTCAGGGCCTGGGCGAACGGCAGGGCGGTGGCGGCGGGCAGGACGGCGGTGGAGCGGGGCAGGGAGGTGGCGGCGATGGTGCCGTGGTCGCTGGTGAGGTGGGAGGGCGGGACGAGCAGGACGCCGTGCAGGACGGTTTCGACGCGGCGGGGCAGGTATCCCTGGATGAGCCAGAGGCAGCCGTGGACGGGGTCGCGGCCGGGCAGGGCGGTGGTCGTCAGCAGCACGGTGGTGCACGGGCCGTCGCCGCCCTGCTCAACCTGCGGGGTTGCCTGGAGGAGCTCGGATGTCAGCGGGGCGGGCTCGCCGGGGATCAGGGCGCGCACCTTCTCAACGCGTGTGGTCAGGAGCTGACGGGGTGCCTCGCCCCAACCCGGTACGGCATCGAGTGTGTCGGCGTCGGTCAGCTCGGTGCCGTGGGTTTTGCTGCCCTTGGGGAGCAGGATGCGGCGGGTTTCATCGATGCGCAGGCGGCCCTCCCACAGCAGCAGCTGGGGTGCGCGGAAGGAGTTGCCGGTGCTGCGGAGCAGGACAGTGACCTTTTCACCGTTCATCGCGGTGAGTTCGGCGGGGCCGGTCGGCGGCCACTGCGCGCGGGCGGCGTGCAGCGGGTAAAGGACAGTGATGGCGTTGACCGTCGCGGCGAGCGCGGGGCAGACGGAGAGCCGGAACCGGGCGGACACATACGCGTTCGGTTCGCGGGTGGTCTTGAACGCAGACGCGTTCGGTTCGGGGGTGGTCTTGAACGAATCCAGCAGGATGTAGGGCTCGTTGGCGGGCATAGCTGTCTCCCAGTCGGGATGCGAAGAGGTGAAAAAGGGGAAGGGCCTTGCCGCGAGGTGGCGGCGGCCGAACGGCACGTGAGGGCGCGGGGCCCGGCGGTGGCCGGTTGGTGAGGACGGTAGGGCTGGGGCGGGTTAGGCCCGCAAGCCCCATCTGCCACAGGGGCGGGGCGCGCCTGGAGGCTTGGAGGTGTGGGTGTGCGAAGCGGCCCGCACCGGTGGGTGCGGGCCGCAGGCAAGGGGCGTGGGTGCGGCGGGTCAGAGGGCGTGAGCGGCGTCGGGGTGGCGGGTGCATGAGGGGCAGACGGACTGCCCTGACTCCGGGAGATGGCCGGCGTCGCATGCCTCGCAGACGAACCAGCCACAGGCCACGCAGTCGCCGTATGCGCTCTCGCCCTGGCTCAGGTCGGCGTCGCAGTGCACGCAGGTGTGCGGCGGTATGGCGGGGAGCTGCACCCCGCGGGCGAGCTGGCGGGCCTGGTCGAAGGTGAGCGGCGGCGTGTGCGCCATGGTGCGGATGGCCGTCATCTGCGGCCAGGTGAGCAGGTGCACAGTGCGGCCGCGGGATTCGAGGAGCCAGGCGCGGTCACGGTCGTAGCCTTCGATGCTGCGGGCGATGGGCGTCGGGCCGGTCTCGTTGGTGATCACGAGGAAGCGGGGCGGGGTCGGCAAGGGGATTCTCCGATCAGCAGGGCTGGCTGGGGGGCGGGTGTCTACCGGCCGGGAAGCAGCGGGCCGGAAAGAAAGGGGCGGGAGGGGCGGCGCGCGCGGCCTCCGGCCCGGCGACAAGAAACGTGAGGAGCGGTGGTTAGCGCGGCGGCCCCCGTTGCGGCGGCGGGCGGGCCGGTGCCGGGGGTGGTCAGCCGGGGCAGGCGTACGTCCCGGGACGGTGACGGCGCGGGACGGGACGGTGACGGCTGGGCGGCGGCGGGAGGGGGCGGCGCGGGGCCGGGCCGGGGCCCGCTCCCCGCCCGCTGGCGGGCGGGGAGCGGGGTCATGCTCAGTCCTGTGCCGGTGCGGGGTCTCCGCCGGGGTTGTAGAGGACACAGGCGGGGAACTGGCGACGCAGGTCGATGCCTCGGCGCTTATTGCGGCTGGTGGCCGCGCGGGAGCACTTGAGGTATTCGGTGACGGTGGTGGTGCCATCGTCACCGGTGCGGGTGAGGGACTTGGTCCGGGTGAGGAGGCAACTGCCGCACGTCGGCGGGTTGTCGCCTTCGGCGGGCAGCAGGTCCAGCCCGGTGGCGGGGTGTACGCCCCGGTCGAATGCGGCGCGGGCGTGGGCGCTGCCGGTGGTGGCCGGAGTCCGGCCGCTGGGGTTGGGGTTGGTTATGGACATGGTGGTGCCCCTTTCTGGGGTGGGTGTGGGCTGCGCCGGTCAGCGCCCGGCCGTGCGGGCAGGGCGGTAGGGGCGGCAGCCGGGGAGAGCCGCAGGTGAGAGCGGCGGAGATACCGGAACTGTTCGGTCCCGGCGGGAAAGAACGTAGGGAGCGCGGTGGTTAGCGCCGCAACCCCCGGGATACCGAAAGTGTGGGCGGGGCAGTGCTGTTGGCTGCGGTCAGCCGGGGACGCGTACGGCCCGCGCCGAGAGGCGCGGGCCGTTGCGATGGGGGCGCGCCGCAGGGGCAGGCAGGCAGGTCGGTCATGGAGCAGGGCCGGGCCAGGGCTTCGACCGGCTTCTTTTCCGCTCAGGCCACAGCCCGGCCGTCGGCGGCAGGGGTCACCGGAGCAGGAGCGCGGGGCGGGGCGGGCGTGGCCGTCACCGGCGGGGCCGCCAGGGGTTCGGCCGGGGGTGCCGGGCGGAGCAGCAGCGAGAGGTCCAGGGCGAGCGGGACCCGTAGCGGCAGGCCCCGGCGACGGTGGGACTTCATGAGTGCCTCGTTGACCCCGGGCATGCGGTGGCCGGACACCCACCGGTGGTCAGCCCGCTGGGTGAGGAGTGCGGTGCGGGTGTCACCGGTGTCGAACAGCTGCGCTACGCGGGCGACCCGGACGGCGGGGAAGTGGACCATGCGCCACAGGTCGCTGGATTCCCAGTCCTGGTGAAGGCAGTTCGCCAGGATCAGCATGTCGCCGCCTTGGAGCTGCTCGAGCTGGGAGCGTCGGTATTCGTCGTGCCGGGGCACGCTCCACGACCAGGACGTCAGGGGTGCCGGGTCGAGGAGAGTGGTGAGGTGCTCGGTGGCGGTGAGTGCGACGTGGACGGCGAACATCTGCACAGGGTTCTCCTGAAAAAAGGGGGGGTGCGCGTGCGGGCGCGTGGGGTGGGCGGTCCCGCCGGGTGCAGCTCGGGCCGGGGCGGGTGCCCCGGCCGCCGGCGGGTGGCCGGGGGCCGGGGCTGAGGCCCGGGGGTGTTGGGTCAGCTGCGTGGTGCTGCTCCCCGGGAGGTGGCCGGGGAGCCCTGCAGAGGGACGGTGTTGCGGGGCGGGTCGACCTTGTCGAAGCCGACGCCCAGCACGGCCAGGTGGATCGCCCTTCCGTGGTCGTCCTCGACGCGCAGGACGTCGCCGACCGAGACCGAGCGCACATCGTGCGGCCAGGTCTGACCGAGGTCATCCCTGCTCTGCCGGTTGCCGACACTGAAGGCGGCTTCAGCGGCGGCCTGCTCGTCCACGGCCGTGAACCTCATGCGCAGGACCTGACCGGCTGTGGTGGAGACCTCCGCGACCGGTCGGCCCTCCTGGTAGCCGTCGAAGTTCGCGAAGCGGCCGTTGTCCATGGCGACGTTGACCAGCACCGTGACGGTGAAGGGCTGAATCGGCGCGGCGGCAGCGGGTGCAGGGGCAAGGGTGACAGGCATGGCGCAGCCCTCTCGGGGAGTAGGAGAACAAAAAAGGGAGGAGGGGCCCGTGGTCGACGGCCAGGGGCCCCGGTCACCGAGGCCGGTGAAGGCGGGGCCTCCCGGCAGCTCGGGCAAGAAAGACCGTAGGGAGAGGCGCGCAAACCTCCGCAACCCCCAATACAGCTGCGCGGGAGGCGAGTTGGGCACCAGGGCGAGAGCGGCGCGAGCCCCGTACGGGGTACGCCGACGCTCCCGCCGGGCCGCCGGGCCGGGTTGGGCGCAGGGCCGGGGCCGGCCGGGCGCTGCGCCGGGACGGGCCGGGTTGGGCGCGGCGGGCGGCAGGGGCAGGCATGCCCGGGGCGGGCGCGCTGTAGGGGGCGCGGCCGGGCGCCGGGGCGGTGGGGGGGACGCACAGCGGCCCGCGCCGAGAAGGGCGCGGGCCGGTGGAGAGCGGGTGTCCGGTCAGTGGCCGGGGTCAGGCCAGGGAGGTGATGAAGGCGCTGGCGATGTCCTCGGGGCTGGCGGTAGCGGGGGCGATGAGCCCGTAGTCGACAAACTGGCCGGGCTCGATGTCATCGCGGGCCATGTGGACGTAGTGGTCGCGGAAGAGGGTGATGAAGTGCTCGGTGGTGTCGTGGTCGAGGACCACGCCCAGCGCGCAGGCCATGACGGGCTGGGTCCGGGCGTCTTCACGGCTGTGGTGGAGGATCAGGGCAGCCTCGATCTGGCGCAGCGCGGTGAACTCGGCGTTGGTGCTGGCGAACAGGTGGCGGGCGGTGGCCTGCCCGCTGGCCCAGCTCTCCGGGTTGTCATCGGCGTACTCGCCGCTGTGTGTCAGGTCCCAGACGCGGGTGGCGTCGACGGGTTTGATGTCTTCGTCGGGCAGCTGGGCGCAGGGGAGGGCCCACACGCTGCTACGTGTGTTCAGGTGGTCAGGGGCGGGCGCGGTGGCGGACAGTTCCACGCTGCGGGTCCGGCCGGTGGGGGTGGTGTCGATACGCAGGAAAACCAGCGGTTCCCCGGCGGCCTGGGCGGCGTGCAGGAGTTCAGCCGGGGTCACGGCGGCCGGAGAGTTGGTGATCGGGGCCGGGGGGTTGGTCGGGGCCGGGGGGTTGGTCATAAGGATCGGGCTCCTTCACAGGGGCGCGGCTGCAACGCCGCACCAACAGGCAGGCGGCAGACGCGAGCGGGGAAAGCGGGAGAGCCGGAGAGCGGGAGAGCGGAAGCGACCGGGGCGGTGCACCAGCTGGCCGTCCGGCTCCCTTGGGATCCGGCACACAGACCGTAGGAAGCGCACCGGTTAGCGGCGCAACCCCCGAACCTCCCGGGCAGCTGAACCCGCAGAACAGCAGGAGGCCGTGGCCGGGCAGGCTGTGGCAGGCGGGGTCGCGGGCCAGACTGCCGGACAACGTCCGTACGACGGACGGCGGACGGCGGACGGCGGACGGCGGACGGCGGGCGACGGGCGACGGGCGACGGGCGACGGGCGACGGGCGACGGCGCCGGTTGTGGGCCCGGGGGCCGGGCCGGGGCGGCGGGGCGACGGGTGGCCAGCGGCCAGGGGCCGGGGGCCAGGGGCCGGGGGCCAGGGGCCGGGGGCCGGGGGCCGGGGGCCGGACGGCGGCAGCCGGCCGAGATGCGGGGAAGGCGGGCCAGGCGGCGGGGCGGCGGGCGGGGCGGTGTTCACGCTTGGGGATACGCGTACGGCCCGCGCCGTTGGCAGGCGCGGGCCGGGGGGTCAGCGTGAGGGGCAGCGGCCGGTGCTGGGGCGGGTCCTCCTCGAGCGTCGAGTGCGGCGCTCCCCCGACGCGACCGCAGGCCGGATGGAGGTCAAGCGGTGTGAACGGGGTTGTTCTGGTCCA
Source organism: Streptomyces sp. NPDC004647 (assembly GCF_040609575.1). Taxonomy (NCBI): domain Bacteria; kingdom Bacillati; phylum Actinomycetota; class Actinomycetes; order Kitasatosporales; family Streptomycetaceae; genus Streptomyces; species Streptomyces sp. NPDC004647. The sequence continues at coordinate 39,551 of NZ_JBEXKU010000069.1, forward strand.
GCCCGCAGAACAGACACCCCGTATTCATCGCATGCGTCAGCCACATGTCGAAGCGGTGCGGGATCTGCTGCCAGAGCTCCAGCGGTTGCGAGGGGCGCCTCATTTCGGGCATGCCGAGGAACTCGGCCGGGCACCTGGACAGTTCGGACAGCGGGACCTCGGCCTGGCCGATGTCCTCGAACCAGCCCAGGACACCTCTCAGGTCGCAGTGCCACACCAGCCCGCGGCGGCCATCATCCCGCACCACGAGATCGAGGTACGCGTACTCGAACAAGCTGTGATCGGGCTTGTGCTGGCACCTTTGCTGAGGATTTTGCTGGGGCGCGGTCGTCATGGGTAACGGTCTCCCTTGATGAACATCCAGAGTGGATCGGACGGCGGGGCCGGGCGGCCGGGCCAGGCCGGTGAACGGGTGGAGCACGGCGAACGGACTGAACCGACAAGCGACGCCCCGCCGCCGGGGCACCGGCGCGCTGCCCGGGTGGTGACACCGGTGGTGACACACGTGGTGACACCGGTGGTGACAAGCGGTTCCGGGCCCGCCACCGGCAGGGGGCTCCCGTGGCGAGCCCGGCAGGAACAACCGTAGGAAGCACGACTGCAAGCACCGCAACCCCGGATATCGGCCCCAGGTCGGACGACAGGGGCCAGGACGACGGAGCGAGCGCCGGGCGCAGCGGGCGCCCGCGGGGACCGGGGACGGCCGCTACGCGCTACGGCGGCCCGCCCCTGTGGTGCGGGGCGCCGCGCACAGGCCGGGCCCGCGCAGCCCCGTCGGGCGCGGGGCTGCGCCGGGGCCGGGCCCGGCGGGCTGGGCGTACGGGCGGAGCCACCGGCTCGAGGGGGGACGGGTCGGCGGCCCGCACCGGGTCTACCGGTGCGGGCCGCGCAGGCGAGCGGTGAGGGCCGGTCACCGGTCCAGGGGCAGGAATCGGTCCTCGTGCATCACCGGCCCGCCCGCCCCGGCCGGGAGGGCATCGGTCCCGGCCGGGGGGCCGGCGGGGGACGGCCCCGGCTCGCCGCCGTCCCCCTCCCCCTCCTCGTCCTCTTCGTCGTCGTCCGGGCCGTACTGGGATTGCAACTCCCCGGTCGCCTCCACATCGATCTCGCCGTTGCCGTGGTAACAGATGCCGTCCTCCTCATAAGGATCGAGGTTGTGGTCGTCTTCCTCATCCCCGGTGCCCAGCGTCCTGCGGCCGCACACGAGGCAGCGGAAAACCTCCCCGTTCCCGGTCCCCAACGGCTCCGTTCCGGCCCCGCATTCGGGGCACGACGGCAGGGACCGGGACGTGGGGAGCAGCGCCGGTACAGCGTCTGGCTGCCCGGGCCCCGGCGCGGTCTTGCGCGGGGTGTTCTCGGGGAGGGTGGGCATGTCGTGTCTCTTCCTTTGGTGGTGTGGCCGGTTGAGGGCGCCGCTCACTGCGGGGAGCGCAGCGAGCGGCACGCCAGCGACCAGGCGGGGCGGGCCCGGGGCGAACCCCCGGGGCCCGCTGAGGGGCTCGGACCGGAACAGGCGGGAAGACCGGTCAGGCCCCCCGGCGCACGAGACCGGCAGGAACAACCGTAGGAAACACGCCGGTTAGCCCCACAACCCCCAACTAGAGCCAGACACGCCGGGGAAGCTCGGCGGCGGTGCCGGGTCGTGAGCCGCGCGGCAGATCCCCTCCAGCACCGCGAGGCGAGGAGCGCGGCGGGCCCGGCCTGGTCACTGGACCAAGCCGACGGTCTGGCGGAAGCCGGGGTCAGGCTCAGAGCCGCCTACCGGACGGCGGAGAAC
>NZ_JBEXKU010000070.1:0-39467 GCF_040609575.1 Streptomyces sp. NPDC004647
TGAGCCTGCTGACGGAGCCGGTGGCCTGGGAGGGCGGGGAGCGTCCGCGCAGGGCCGCGGTGTCCTCCTTCGGCATCAGCGGCACCAACGCCCACCTGATCCTGGAGGCACCGCCGGCCGCCGATGAACCGGTGGATGCCGACGAACCCGTCCCCACGGAGGACCTGGACGTCCCCGTGCTCTGGACGGTGTCGGCGCCGACGGAATCCGGGCTGCGGGCGCAGGCGGCGCGACTGGCGGAATATGCCGAAGACCGACCGGATAACGGCATCGCCGCGACAGGACTGGCTCTGGGCACCACCCGTACCTCCTTCGGCCACCGTGCCGCAGCGATCGGGCGCAACCGCAAGGAACTCCTCGACGGGCTACGGGCTCTGGCCGAGGGCAGGACCGTGTCGCACGCGGTCTCCGGCGCGGCGGCGGACGGCAGGCTCGCGTTCGTGTTCTCCGGTCAGGGGAGTCAGCGTCCCGGTATGGGGCGTGAGTTGTATGACTCATATCCGGTGTATGCGGCGGCTTTTGATGAGGTGTGTGCTGGGCTGGACGGGTTGGTGGGGCGGTCGTTGCGGGAGGTGGTTTTTGCGGACGAGGGTGGTCCGGATGCGGCTTTGCTGGATGAGACGCGGTATACGCAGCCGGCATTGTTCGCGGTGGAAGTGGCGTTGTACCGGTTGATGGAGTCCTGGGGGTTGGTGCCGGATTATCTGGTCGGTCATTCCATCGGTGAGTTGAGCGCGGCGTATCTGGCGGGTGTGTGGTCGTTGCCGGATGCCTGCGCTTTGGTGGCTGCGCGTGGCCGGTTGATGCAGGCGGCTCGTGGTGGTGGTGCGATGGCTGCTGTTCAGGCGACGGAGGGGGAGGTGCTTCCGACGCTGGAGGGGCGTCGTGTGGTGATCGCGGCGGTGAATGCGCCGGATTCCACGGTGGTGTCGGGTGACCGGGAGGCGGTCGAGGAGGTCGCCGAGTTGTGGGCTGCGCGGGGTCGTAGGTCGACCCGGTTGCGGGTGAGTCATGCTTTCCACTCGCCGCACATGGATGAAGTGCTGGAGGAGTTCCGGGAGGTCGCTCAGCGTCTGTCGTATTCCCCGGCTCGTATCCCGGTGGTCTCCGATGTGACCGGTGAACTGGCGACCGAGGAGCAGCTCACCTCGCCCGAGTACTGGGTCCGGCACATCCGCGAAGCCGTGCGCTTCGCCGACGGGGTACGGACTCTGCGGGCGCTCGGCACCACCACGTACCTGGAGGTGTCCCCGCGTCCGGTCCTCAGCCAGGCCGTGCAGCGGACGCTCGACGAAGACGGGACCGGCGGGGACGGGAAGGGCCGCCCGGCCGTCATCGCCGCCCGGCCCGAGCCGATGGGCCTCGTCACCGCGGTCGCCCGGGCCCACACGGCCGGCGCCGCACTCGATTGGCCCGCCCTCTTCCCGGCCGGTACGGGGCCGGGCGAGCTGCCGACGTATGCCTTCGGCCGTCGGCGGTACTGGCTCTCGCCGACCCCGGGCCAGGGCTCGGCGGCGGCCGTTTCCGGTACGTCGAACGGGGCGGACCGCTCACTGCTCGGAGCCGCGGTGGAGCTGGCCGACGGCAGCACGGTGCACACGGGCAGGCTCTCCCGGCGGACCCATCCCGAGCTGGGCGACCGCACCGTCGACGCGAGGGGACTGTTGCCTGCGGCGGTTCCTCTCGTCTTCACCCAGCACGTCCCGCTACGGCTGGCGGACGACGGGGCGCTCGATGTCCAGCTCACCGTCGCCGAACCGGGCGAGAACGGCCATCGCGCCGTGACCGTTCACTCCCGGCACGTGGCACGGTCCGGGGCGCAGGAGCCGAGAGCGCCATGGGTCCTGCAGGCCGAGGGCGTGCTGGCCCGCGATCCGGTCTCCTCGGCAGCGGCGACCGGTGAACCGGCTCTCCACCAGGTGGACTGGGTCCGCGTCCCGGTGCCCGCCGAGACCGGATCCACCGTTTCGGAGACGGCGTTCGTGCATTGCGCGGGCGGTGACCCCACTGCCGGGACGCATGCCGCTGCCCACCGCGCCATGGCCGAGATACAGCAGCGGCTCGCCGATGAGCGGTCCGGGCGGACGCGTCTCGTCCTGGTCACCGAGGGAGCCGTGGCCGTGCGCGGCGAGGGCATCGCCGACCTCGGTGCGGCATCGGTCTGGGGCTTGGCACGCACCGTGCAGACCGAACACCCCGGCTGGGTGGTCCTGCTCGACGTGGACGGTACGGACGCCTCACGTGAAGCAGTCCAGGCGGCGCTCGCGACCGGTGAGCCCCAGCTGGCCCTGCGTGCGGGAGTGCCGTACGCCCCGCGCGTGGTCCGCACCCCGCTCCCGTCGGCGGCCGGTGGCGCCTTGCGCCCCGGCGGCACAGTGCTGGTCACCGGCGCCACGGGTGCTCTCGGCGCGCTGGTGGCGCGGCATCTTGTCACGGCGCACGGGGTGCGGCATCTGCTGCTGGTCAGTCGTCGTGGCCCGGACGCCGAGGGGGCGGCCGAACTGAAGGCGGAGCTGACGGCCCTGGGCGCCGAGGCGTCTGTCGCCGCCTGCGATGTCGCCGATCGGGACGCTTGTCGCGCGCTGCTGGACAGGGTGCCTCACGAGCACCCGCTGACCGGAGTCGTGCACACTGCCGGTGTGCTGGACGACGGCACGGTCGAGTCGCTCACCCCGGACCGCCTCGACGCCGTACTGCGCCCGAAGGCGGACGCCGCATGGCACCTGCACGAACTGACGGCTGACAAGGATCTGTCGGCGTTTGTGCTCTTCTCCTCCCTCTCGGGGGTGCTCGGGAGCGCCGGGCAGGCGAACTACGCGGCGGCCAACGCCTTCCTCGACGCCCTCGCCCAACACCGGTCGGCGAACGGTCTGCCCGCCGTGTCGCTGGACTGGGGTCTGTGGGAGGACGGCGGCGGCATGGCCGGCAGGCTGGGGGAGGCCGACCGCGACCGCATGCGCCGCACCGGAGTGGTACCCATGGCGGCCGAGGAGGCGCTCGCCCTGCTCGATTCCGCGCTCGCACTCGGCCTTCCCTACGTGCTGCCGACCGCCTTCGACACCGCGGCGCTGCAGGGCCGTGCGGACTCCGGGACGCTGCCGCGTCTGTTGAGCGGTCTGCTGCCCGTAGCCGGAGAGCAGGAGGCGACCGGAGAATCCCCGGCAGATGCGGACCACAGCAGCTCGGCGCCGCTGGGCCCGGACGAACTGCTCGACCTGGTGCTCGGCACCGTCGCGGACGTGCTCGGCCACGACTCGCCGGACGACGTGAACGCCGAGGAGGAACTGATGGATCTCGGCATCGATTCGCTCATGGCAGTCGAGCTGCGTAACCGGCTCAATGAAGCGACCGGCCTCCGGTTGCCCGGTTCGTTGGTGTTCGAATTTCCTACGGTGGCCGCCATGGCTGAGCATCTGGGGGAGCAGTTGGCCGCCGACATGTCCGGGGAGGACCGCGACTGAGGCCATCCGCTGATGAAGAAGAGGGCCGGCACCCCGGAGACGGGATGCCGGCCCTGTTCTCACCCTGTTTTCATCGGACGCCGGACCAGTCCTTACGGAACGTGCCGGGCAGTTCATGAGGCACGGTGATGCGCGCCAAGTCGCCGGTCGGCATATGAAGAACCATCTTGGCGCAGCCCGAGACCTCCCGGTACAACAACTCGACCGTCCGCACGGGGACAACGCCGTAGTGGGGACGTCGCATGAGATAGGCGGTGCTGTCCGGGCCGGCCACTATGTGCTCGTCCCACCACCGGCGAAAGAGGGGACTCTCCGCCGAGAGCTCTTTGATGAGTTGGGTGACGCGGGGCGAATCCTGCGAGTTGGCCACTTCTGCGCGGAAGCGCGCCACGAGATGCTGCGACCGGGCTTCCCAGTCGACGAAGCGCTCACGCGCCGTTTCGGCGGTCAGCATCCACACGAGGATGTTGCGCCGGTTTTCGGGAACGTACTCGAAGTCGGCAAGCCATTCGGCGGCCGCGCGATTCCAGCTCAGCAGGTCGCCGGAGTTCGCGCAAATGTAGGCGGGAATGGGATCCAGGGACGCCGTCAATTCCTGTAGAGGCGCTCGGAATTCGATACATCGGCCGGTTTCCGGTTCCGCACTGGGAATCTCTCGCGAGAGATTGTGCAGATACTTTCGTTCGTACGCGGTGAGGCCCAGTACGGTGGCCAGGTTGTCGAGCACTTCGGGCGACGGTGAAACGTCCCTGGCCTGCTCGAGATATGTGTACCAAGTAGGGCTCACGCCGGCGAGTACCGCGACTTCCTCGCGTCGTAGGCCCGGTGTTCTGCGCCGCAACCCTCCAGGCAACCCAACGTCAACCGGCATGACTTTTTCACGTCGCTTGCGCAGAAGGTGTGCGCGTTCTCGTTTGCGATACTCGTCAACTGACATGTGCCCCCCGTAAGCATCCGTTCGTTGGCGTGGAACGAGTCTAGCCACACGGTCGAACATCCGCACGGCTAGCGGGCTTTGGGGGGAGTTGAAAGTTGAATGATCGCCGCCCGCGTGCGCTATGAGCGAACGGTAAGTGGACCTGCAGCTGGCGGCCGACCTTCATGCTACGGTCGATCAGAAGTGCTGTAACAGCAGGAGAGTCGGATTACTGCTGATCGAACAGAGCAGGCTGTGAGGCGGCCTTGCGGCTGCCTGTAGACCCAGTTGGGGGTTCAGTGGCTAATCAGGTGGACGGTCGGGAATCGGCCTCGGTGGCGAAAACTGTACGGGCCGATGGGGGTGCTGCCCCTACGTGGGCAGTCAGCGACCAGGTCTTCAGCAGGCTGCTGAAGGACCGAATCATCTTCCTCGGTCAGGAAGTTGATGACGACATCGCCAACAAGCTCACAGCCCAGCTGCTGATGCTTGCTGCGGAATCCGATGAGGACATCTATCTCTACATCAATTCCCCCGGCGGTTCTGTGACGGCGGGCATGGCTGTCTACGACACCATGCACTACATCAAGAATGACGTCGTGACCATCGCGATGGGATTCTGCGCCTCCATGGGCCAGTTCCTGCTCACCGCGGGGACCGCCGGCAAGCGCTTTGCGCTGCCGCACACGAAGATCCTGATGCACCAGCCCTCTGCGGGCCTCGCGGGATCCGCGAGCGACATCAAGATTTACGCGGAGCAACTGCTCCGCACCAAGAAGGAGATGGCGGAGCTCATCGCCATGCACTCCGGCCAGGATATCGAGAAGATCGTGAAGGACTCCGACCGCGACCGCTGGTTCACCGCGCAAGAGGCAAAGGAGTACGGCCTCATTGACAAGGTGATGACGTCGACCGCCGGCGTCCCCGGTGGCGGGGGTACGAGCGGGCACTGATGCGGTGTGCGGGAGGGACCCGGAAGGGTCCCTCCCGCATTGGATTCTCCGCTGTTCTCTGCAAATTTTTTCCGATTCCTAGCGCAACGTCACGCATGCGTGACGTCAACTTCCGGAGGGGCAGGTGCACATGGCACGGCAGATTCGTCCAGGTTCGGTACCCGCACAGGTGATGCCGCAAGCTCGCTACGTAGTCCCGCGCTTCGTCGAGCGCACCTCGCAGGGCGTCCGCGAATACGACCCTTACGCAAAGCTCTTCGAGGAGCGCGTCGTGTTCCTCGGCTCGGAGGTCGACGACACAGCGGCCAACGACATCATGGCCCAGCTGCTCTGCCTGGAATCCGCGGACCCGGACCGGGAGATCTCTGTCTATATCAACTCGCCTGGCGGGTCTATGACATCGCTCATGGCCATCTACGACACGATGCAGTTCGTGAAGCCGGACATCCAGACGGTGTGCATCGGTCAGGCGAGTTCGGCGGCGGCCGTCATCCTGGCCGCCGGCACACCCGGAAAGCGTTGCGCCCTCCCCAACTCGAGGATCCTGATCCACCAGCCGTTCAGCCAGGGACAGCGTGGCCAGGTGTCCGACCTGGAGATCCAGGCGCGTGAGATCATGCGGATCCGCGAGCAGATCGAGGGAATCCTGGCGAAGCACACCAATCGGGACATCGCGCAGGTGCGCGAGGACATCGAACGGGACAACGTCCTCACCGCTCAGCAGGCTCTGGACTACGGGATCATCGACCAGGTGATCGCCCCCCGGGTCCTGGCGTCCTCGGAGGCCTCCCGTCACCATGGCTGAGCCCACCGTCGACGCCACCGACACCACCAGCGGCGGAGGCGCCGCGCACGACGCACCGGCTGCATCTCCCCACCGCTGGCTGATCCTGGCCGTGATCGGGCTGGCTCAGCTGATGGTCATCCTCGACGCCACCATCGTGAACATCGCCCTGCCCTCGGCTCAGAAGGACCTGGGGTTCTCCGGCGACAACCGCCAATGGATCGTCACTGCCTACGCTCTGGCTTTCGGCAGCCTGCTACTCATCGGCGGCCGCATTGGCGACCTGTTCGGCCGTAAGGCCACGTTTGTGATAGGCCTGTCCGGCTTCGGTCTCGCCTCCGCACTGGGAGGCGCAGCGGGCGATTTCGGCGCACTGGTGACCGCCCGGGCACTCCAGGGCGTCTTCGGTGCGTTGGTCGCCCCCACCTGCCTGGCCTTGCTCAACGTCACCTTCACCGACGCCAGGGAGCGAGCCAAGGCATTCGGCGTCTACGGCGCCATCACCGGAACCGGGGCGGCGATCGGCCTGCTGCTCGGCGGGGTGCTCACCGAGTACATGTCGTGGCGCTGGTGCCTGTACGTGAACCTGGCCATCGCCGTGCCCGCCTTGATCGGTACGGCTGTCTTCATCAAGGGCAACCAGCGCGCCGAGCAGCGCGGCAAACTCGACCTGCCCGGAAGTTTCCTCGTCTCCGTCGCCCTGTTCTGCATCGTCTACGGCTTCTCCAACGCCGAGACCCACTCCTGGTCCGCCCGATCCACCTGGGGCCTTCTGGCCGCGGGCGTCCTCCTGCTCGCGGCCTTCGCCGGCTGGCAGACGAGGGCGGTCAACCCCGTGCTGCCCCTGCGTATTCTCCTCGACCGTGACCGGGGCGCCTCTTTCATAGCCTTGCTCATCACCGGCGCCGGCCTGTTCGGCGTCTCCCTTTTCCTGACCTACTACCTGCAGCAGAACCTGGGCTACTCCCCGGTCCTTACGGGGCTCGCCTTCCTGCCCATGAACGGTGGCATCATGATCACCGCGATCGGCGCCGGCAGCGTACTCATGCCCCGCGTCGGCCCCAGGGCGATTGTGCCCGCCGGTATGGCCCTGGCCGCCCTCGGCCTGGTCCTGCTCACGACTCTGGACACCAACAGTTCCTACGCCACCGGGATCATGCCGCCGCTGTTCGTCATCGGACTCGGCATCGGCATGGTGTTCGCCCCGGCGATGAGTCTGGGAACCGCGGGCGTCGCTCCCCAAGACGCGGGCGCGGCATCTGCGAGCATCAACGTCATGCAGCAGGTCGGCGGCTCCCTCGGCATCGCGCTGCTGTCCACCATCGCCGCAAGTGCCGCCGAGAACTACCTCGATGGCAGGCAACCCACTGCCGACGCGGTGGCCCAGGCAGGAATCGAAAGCTACGCCACCGCCTACTGGTGGGCCGCAGGATTCTTCGCTGTCGGCCTGGTGATCACGGCACTGCTGTACCGGCGCCGGGCGCCGGCCTGACCGCCGCCGCAGGCCCTCCGTCGCGGCGCAGGCCGGCTCGCCCCAATGCACCGCGATAACGCGCGCGGTGTGACACGCATGGCATGGACGCTTGCGAGAGTTCTGGCATGGACGCTCGCGAGAGTTCTGGACAACAGACAAAGCTCCAGGTCGCTGACCTGGGGCTTTGTCGTGAAACGGGTGACGAGAATCGAACTCGCCACTGCACTGGTTGCCCGGACTCAGCGGAACTCCTGGAGCCATGGCGCAGGTTCAGGGGAGACGTTGCGGGGCCCCGGTATCGCTCCCCACACCCGTGCGCCGGTGTCGTCTTCGCTGCGCGCGGGTCAGCAGCCAGAGCGCCGAACACAAGAACAGCAGGGCCGTGACAAGCAGCCACCGGGGGAGGAATACGTCGGCGGGCAGCCCGGTGCCCTGCTCATAACGCTCCACGCGCCGGGTGATCAGCGGAAACCACACCAGGAGCAGCAGACCGGAGAGTACGGCCGGTACTCGGACGAAAATGAGCCATTCTCGGTGCCGAACCCCCGGCACGTTCAGCAAGGCCCGGTCGGCGAGCGCGTACAGCGGCAGCAGCACCAGGTCGTGCACGAGCGCCGAGCCGACGAACCACAGACCGATGGCGAGCCAGTCGCCTTCCAGCAGGCGCACCCCTGCGTAGCCGGTCAGGGCGAACGAGGCGGTCAGCAGCACGAGGTGCAGCGGCCCTTCCCCGTACCGGTGCCGGAATCGGATCGACCGGTCGCCCTTCATCCCAGCTCCCCGAAGGTCATCCGGGCCACCCACTTGGTGTTGAGCACTCCGGGCGCGGCGGGGACGATGATCCGCGCCGGGTAGCCGTGGTCCGGTGAGAGATCTTCCCCGTTGACCCGCAGGGCGAGCAGCGACCGGAAGTCGCGCACTTGGTTGTGGCGCAGCGCGGCGCTGCGGAAGGCCCCACGGCGTTGCAAGGACTCCACCAGGACGTCCGGCACCTTGTCCGCACCCTCGTATCCGGCCAGGGCGGCGAGATCCCGCAGCCGCACTCCGCGCCACCACTGGTCCGAGGTCGACCAGCCCTCCACACAGGCGATGGGCAGCGCCGCGCTGTGCTGGGGCAGGGCCAGCAGTTCCTCCCGGGACAGGCGGAGGTCACCGCGTGGGCCGGAGAGGGTCAGCCGCCACGCCTGCCCGGTGTCGGCCGGCTCGATGCCGACGCCGGCCGCCGTCTTGTTGATCTGGAAGCCGTTGGGTCCGCTCCCCGGGTCCTGGCCGCCGTGCGGGGCGAAGAGCGCCGTGCGCCGCAGCGGGCCGTCGAAGTTCTGGCCTGCCGTGGTGGCCAGGAGCAGGAGCGAACTCCCGCCGACCAGGCCGAGCGCGCCGCGCCGGGAGAGCGTCGGTTCGGCGGGCCGGGAGGAGACGAGCCCGGTCCCTTCGTCGGGCTCCGCGGAGCCCACGGACCGTGTGGGGGACGTGCGCCGCAGGTGTGCCCGTACACCCTGTTCCCGCAGGGTACGGACGGTCCGGGGCAGGCATAGGGCCACATGGAGCACGAAGGCTGCCATGAAGACCCATGCCCCGTAGAAGTGCAGACGGTAGAAGGAGCCGGGGAAGAGATACTCCAACTGGACGTTCAGTACCCCGGTGATGAACTCGAACAGTCCGCCGCCGACGAGCAGCAGCAGCGAAAGCCGCTCCAGCGCCTGGGCGGGGGAACGCGCCGGGGGCAGTGCGAAGAGCTTCGGGATGACGGACCACAGCTTCGCGAGCAGCACCGGGATCAGGGCGATGCCAACGGTGACGTGCAGGCCCTGGTTGAGGCGGTAGAGCCAGTGCGGATCGGTCGGCCAGTCGAACAGATAGAAGCCCAGCCGGCCCTTGTCCGGCGTCTGGTCGTTCACCGGGGACAGATCCGGGTTGTACGCGGCATATGACAGCAGCCCGGTCACGAACAGCAGGGTGATCCCGGCGAGCAGGACGACACCGAGCACGGACGTCAGCCAGGGCCCGCGCAGCGGGCTGCGCCAGAACCCCGGGGAGGCCGGGAGGCGGTCGGAGTTGAAGAGTTCCTTGCGCATGGTGCGGCATCCTCGGCGGTCTCCGCGACGATGGACCGTCGCACTGCCTCGACGGTAGGTCCGGGCGACGGCTTGGGAAGGGCCGCGACCGATGACGAAACGCTGACGTCCTCCGTCTGCACGACAGGCCGCTCAGCGGATCTGACGGTTGTGTGACGTCGCCCCGCAGCACGACCCCGAACTGGCCTTTCCCGCCTACCGTGCAGACGTGAATCACCATGACGACCCCGTCCGTCACACCCGCACCGGTGCGCGACGCGATCTCGCCGCAGCCGCCGCGGCGGCCCTTCTGGTCGCGGCGGCGGTGACCGTCGGCCGGGCCATCGAGCGCGCTGACGGAAGCCTTCGCGTCGGCTGGCCTCCGCTGTTCGCCGGCTGGTCCCCCCATCTCGGTCCCGGGACCCCGGCCGCGCTCCTGGTCGCCGTCGCTGTGATCGCGTACGGGCCGGTGCTCGCCGCCCGGGTGCCGTGGCGTGCGCTGCTCCTCGGCTCCTGGCTGACGTCCATGGCCTGGACCTGGTCCTTGGCGCTCGTGGACGGCTGGCACCGCGGCATCGCGCGGCGGCTCACCACCCGGTACGAATACCTCCAGGTGATCGACCGCTTCGATGACATCCCGGCCACCCTGCGGGACTTCACCGGGCACATCCTGCTCGGCTCGCCCGACCACTGGCCCGCCCACATCGCCGGACACCCGCCGGCCGCCACCCTCACGTTCGTCGGCCTCGACCGCATCGGGCTCGGCGGCGGCGCGTGGGCCGGCACCTGGTGCATCACGATCGGCTGCACTGCCTCGGCGGCCGTCCTCGTCACCATCCGCGCCCTGGCAGACCAGACGCTCGCACGCCGGGCCGCGCCGTTCCTCGTCCTGGCTCCGGCCGCGATCTGGGTCGGCGCGTCGGCGGACGGCTACTTCACCGCCGTCACCGCCTGGACGATCGCCCTGCTCGCGCTCGCCGCGACCCGTACCGTCCGGTTCCCGGCCTCCGCCGCCCTGGGTTCCGGCCTGCTGCTCGGCCTTACGTGCTACCTCTCGTACGGGCTCACGTTGTTCGCGATCGTCGCCCTTGCCGTACTGCTCGCCGCCCGCACGGCGCGCCCGATTCCGTTGGTGCTGGCCGGGGCGGCCGTCGTACCGCTGGTATTCACCCTGCTGGGCTTCAATTGGTGGGACGCGTACCGGCTGCTGGTCGAGCGCTACTACCAGGGGGCGGGTGGCATCAGACCGTACGGGTACTGGGTGTGGGCCAACCTTGCCTGCACCGTGATCGTCGCCGGCCCGGCCACGTTCGCGGGACTGCGTCGGGTGGTGGTGGCCTCGCCCGGTGCCGTACCAGCCGTCCGCTTCGGCAAACGCCGACCCGGGCCCGCGCGGGAGGCAACGGGCGTGCACCGTTTGGTGATCCTCGTCCTCGGGGCCCTGCTCGCCCTTGTGGTCGCCGATCTGTCCGGGATGAGCAAGGCCGAGACCGAGCGGATCTGGCTGCCCTTCGCCACCTGGCTCCTTGCCGCCACCGCGCTTCTGCCGTCCGGTGGCAGGCGGGCCTGGCTGACCGCGCAGGCGGTGCTCGCGCTGGCGGTCAACCATCTGCTGTTCACCGGGTGGTGAGACGAGCGTTCCCCGGACCATGGGCGTCCACGCGGTGGCTCGGGTGGTGCGGAAGTTCCCACGCGGGCGCTTGCTGCCTCGCTCTCAGTCCGCCCCTGGCACCGCGCGGCGCAACTCCACGAACCGGCGCCCCTCGGCCTCCCACCGGCCCGTCGCGGTCCAGCCCGCAGCCTCGGCGTGGAAGCACAGGGCCCGGGTGCCGACCCGGGCCCAGGAAAAGGCGTCCCCGCGGGGTCCGCGCCCGTCGTCGACCCTGACCCGTACCCGCTCGTCGACATCGGGCAGGGCGGTTTCGACGATCGTCACCCCGTCCTCGCAGGCGAGTTCGGCGACCCGGGTCAGCAGCGCGGCCGGGTCGCCGCCGATGCCGATGTTGCCGTCGATCAGCAGCACGGTGTCCCAGCGGCCCTCTCCGGGCAGCGGCTCGAAGACCGAGCGGCACAGCGCCCGGCCGCCCGCGCGAAGGGTGCGCTCCACCGCTTCCGGGTGCACATCGATGCCGAGCGGGGGGCGGCCGAATGCGGTCAGCGCCGTGACCAGCCGTCCCGGACCGCAGCCGATGTCGAGGACAGAACCCTGGCACCGCTCCAGCACCGTCCTGTCGGCCGTGTCCGGCGCGGCGCACCAGCGCTCCACCTCCAGCGGCAGCAGCCAGCCGTCGCCGCGCCGTAGGAAGAGCGGGCCGCGGCCGGCGCGCAGCGCGTCGGTGTACGGGTCGGCCCGCCAGGCCGTCCGCGCCGATTCCGTGGCGCGAGCGGCCGGTATGGCTGACACCTTCCCCGCGCTCACCTTGCCCCGGCCCTCGCGAGTGCGGCATGGAGCGCACCGAACCGGGTGCCGGGTGCCTCGGCCGCCACCGCCGCCGCGTCGGCGGCGGTGTCCACATCGCGCAGCACCGGCAGATCCCGTACCGCCAGGCACGCGTGCGTCAGCCGGCGCCGCTGCACCGAGCCCGTCTCGGGTACGGACATGGGTACCCCGCGCAGCAGCGCCGGCTCCGGCTCGGCGAGCCCCAGCGCCCAGAAACCGCCGTCGGCGGCCGGGCCGAACCACGCCTCCGCGTGCCTGAAGTCGAGCCCCTGCGCCAGGAATTCAGCGGTCACCTGCGGGGTGTCCATGCCGATCAGCAACGCCGGTCCGGTGCAGAGGGCGAAGGCGGCGGCGAGCCGTTCGTCGAGCCCGCCGGCACACTGCGGTACGACCTCGAAGCCGGGCGGCAGCCAGGGCCCCGGCCTGCCGTCGAGCACCAGCACCCGGCGTGCGGCCGGGGTGTCGCGCACCGCCTCCAAGGTGTCGGCGAGCGCCGCCGCCGCGAGCCGGGCCGCCTCCTGCGGGCTGAAGTGCGGAGTGAGACGGGTCTTCACCCGGCCCGGCATGGGCTCCTTGGCGATGACGAGCAGTGTGGTCACCGGGGTCCCTCCCTCTCGATCGCGGGCGCTGCGAGCACCTCGCGCATGTCGTGAACCGCCTGCCAGGTGCCCCGCCAGGTCCCGGTGACCTTGGACTTCCCCGCCCGCGGCAGATAGGGCACGTCGACCTCGCGCACCCGCCACCCCGCTTCGGCCGCGCGCACCACCATCTGGAGCGGATAGCCGCTGCGCCGGTCGGTCAGGCCGAGGCCGAGCAGCGCCTCGCGCCGCGCGGCCCGTATCGGGCCCAGGTCGTGCAGCCGCAGCCCGGTACGGCGGCGCAGCATCCGGGCCAGCGCCAGGTTCCCGGCACGGGCGTGCACCGGCCAGGCGCCGCGGGCCTGCGGTCGGCGCCGCCCCAGCACCAGGTCGGCCTCCCCGGCGGCCACGTGGGCCACGAAGGGGACGAGCAGGGCGGGATCGAGCGAGGCGTCGCAGTCGCAGAGGCAGACGATGTCCGCCTCCGCCGCCAGCAGTCCGGCGTGGCAGGCGGCGCCGAAGCCGCGCCTCGGCTCGGACACCACGGTGGCGCCGAGGGAGCGGGCGATCTCCGGGGAGCCGTCGGCGGAGCCATTGTCGACGACGATCGCCCGCCACCCGTCGGGAACCTGCTCCAGCACCCAGGGCAGGGCCGCCGCCTCGTCGAGGCAGGGCAGTACGACGTCCACCGTCGCCGGGATTGGGGGAATCGAATCGGTCACGGGTTCACCGTACGAATCCAAAGCGGACATTCGGGATCTCGGGTTCTTACGAAACGCGGACATCGCCCCCTGCCGCGGGCGGCAGGGGGGAACTCCCGTCGCCCCGGTGCGACGCTGGAGCCATGCAGAACAGCCAGAGCATCCTGGTCGTGGACGACGATCCCACCGTCGCCGAGGTCGTCACCGGTTATCTGGAACGGGCCGGCTTCGCCGTGCACCGGGCCGGCGACGGGCCGGGCGCCCTGCGGGCGACGGACCTGCGGTGGCCCGACCTGGTCGTCCTCGATCTGATGCTGCCCGGCATGGACGGCCTGGAAGTCTGCCGCGCACTGCGCTCCCGCGGCCCCGTCCCCGTCATCATGCTCACCGCGCGCGGCGACGAGGACGACCGGATCCTCGGTCTGGAGATAGGCGCCGACGACTACGTGACCAAGCCCTTCAGCCCCCGGGAACTGGTGCTGCGCGTCGAGTCCGTACTGCGCCGCAGCTCTTCGGCCCAGCCGTCCGGGGCGGTGCTGAGCGCGGCGGGCCTGGAACTCGACCCCGCGGCCCGCCGCGCCACCAAGGACGGGCACGACCTCGCCCTGACTCTGCGGGAGTTCGACCTCCTCGCCCACTTTCTGCGCCACCCCGGGCAGGTCTGCGACCGCGAGCGGCTGATGCGTGAGGTATGGGGCTGGGAGTTCGGCGATCTGTCCACCGTCACCGTCCACGTACGGCGGCTGCGCGGCAAGATCGAGGACGACCCGGCCAGGCCCCGGCTGATCCACACGGTCTGGGGCGCGGGCTACCGCTTCGACCCCGTACCGGGCCCGGCACCGCACCAGGAAGGGGACGAGGTCTGACAGCCATGGGCGATCTGCTGCTCATCCTCCTCTACGCCTTCCTCGGCGCGGCCGCCGCCGGGTTGCTGGGCGCGCTCGCGCTGCGTCTGCTGCGGCGCCGTTCGGTCGCTGTCTCCCTCGCGGTGGTCGCCGCCGTCGCGGTCGGCGCGATGCTCGCCGGGACGCTCGCGGTCGCCTGGGCGATGTTCCTGTCCTCCCACGACCTGACCGTCGTCACCACCGTGGTCGCCATGGCCGCCGCCGTCTCGCTCGCCACCGCGCTGCTGCTGGGCCGACGGGTCGTCGTCAGCTGCCGCGAGCTGGCCCTGTCCGCACGCAGCTTCGGTGAGGGCGGCACCTTCACCGCCCCCCTCGGAGCGGCGCCCGCCGAACTCGCCGCACTCAGCCGCGAACTGACCGCCACCAGTGAACGCCTCACCGCCTCCCGGGAGCGGGAACGTGCCCTGGAGACCTCCCGCCGCGAGCTCGTCGCCTGGATCTCGCACGATCTGCGCACCCCGCTCGCCGGGCTGCGTGCCATGTCCGAAGCGCTGGAGGACGGCGTCGTCACCGATCCCGCCCGCTACCACCGACAGATCCGCACCGAGGTCGACCGCCTCAACTCCATGGTCGGCGACCTCTTCGAGCTCTCTCGTATCCACGTCGGCGCCCTCGCCCTCACCACGGCCCGCGTCTCTGTGTACGACCTGGTGGGCGATGCCCTGGCCGGTGCCGACCCACTCGCCCGTGAACTCGGTGTCCGTCTCGTCGGCGACCGCGTCGACCCCGTCCCCGTCGAGGTGGACGGCAAGGAGATGACCCGCGTCCTCGCCAACCTTCTCGTCAACGCGATCCGGCACACCCCCGCCGATGGCACCGTCGCCGTCGCCGCCGAACTCCGTGCCGGCTCCGTCGTGCTCTCCGTCACCGATGGCTGCGGCGGCATCCCCGAGAGCGACCTGCCGAAGGTCTTCGACACCGGCTGGCGCGGCACCGCCGCCCGCACACCGAGTCCGGCGGGGGCCGGCCTCGGTCTGGCCATCGTGCGCGGCATCGTCGAGGCACACGCGGGCCGTGCCGACGTACACAACGTCACGGGCGGCTGCCGCTTCGAGGTCACCCTCCCCGCAGCCCGCTCCTAGCGAACTCCGCCATCCCCTCCGCGAAACCGATCTCCGGCCTCCACCCCAACTCGGCCTTCAGCCGCCGTGAGTCCGCCGTGATGTGCCGGACGTCGCCGAGCCGGAACTCGCCGGTGACCTTCGGCAGGGGGCCGCCGTGTGCGGCCGCGAGGGCCTTCGCCATCTCACCCACCGTGTGCGGCTCGCCGCTGCCCGTGTTGTACGCCGTGAACGAGCCGCCCGGTCGCTCGGCGAGTGTTTCGATCACCAGGGCGTTGGCCGCGGCCACGTCGCGCACATGGACGAAGTCCCGCCGCTGGCCGCCGTCCTCGAAGACCGCGGGCGCCTCGCCCCGGGCCAGTGCCGACCGGAACAGCGAGGCCACACCCGCGTACGGGGTGTCGCGCGGCATCCCCGGCCCGTACACATTGTGGTAGCGCAGCGACACCGTACGGCCGCCCGTCGTACGTGCCCATGCGGCGGCCAGATGCTCCTGGGCCAGCTTGGTCGTCGCGTAGACATTCCGCGGATCGGCCGGGGTGTCCTCGCCGACCAGCCCCGGCTCCAACTCCGCGCCGCAGCGCTGACAGCGCGGCTCGAACCGGCCCGCCTCCAGATCCTCCACGGTGCGCGGGCCCGGCCTGACCGTGCCGTGCCGTGCGCAGTCGTACCGCCCCTCCCCGTACACCACCATCGACCCGGCCAGGACGAGATCACGGACCGTGGCCTCCGCCATTGCGGTGAGCAGCACTGCCGTACCGAGGTCATTGCAGGACACATACGCCGGCGCGTCCGCGAAGCCCTTGCCCAGGCCCACCATCGCCGCCTGATGGCACACCGCGTCCACACCCGCCAGCGCCCGCCGGACGGTATCCGGGTCCCGCACATCACCGGGAATCCACTCCGCCCCGTCCGGCTCGGCCGGCGCCTCCTGGTGGGCGGTGGGGAGCAGGGCGTCGAGGACGACCGGCTCATGACCGCCCGCCGTGAGCGCCTCGACGATGTGCGAGCCGATGAAGCCCGCGCCTCCAGTGATCAGTACGCGCATGACGCCGACGCTACGGGCCGCTCCCGCCACCAGCGATGACGCAGCCACCCATGTCACGGAGGCGTAAGAACTCCGGCAGTCGTCCCGGACCGGCGACATCGCCGGTCCTGCGGGTCCGCCGGAACGGAGTTCCGCCCGACCCGATGGCTGAGAGGCGGTCCTTTGGCCGGTGGCCGGGGCGATGGCCTGGTGACCCTCTTCAGGGGGCGCCTGCCGTGCTCGGCGGGGCCTCAGGCAACCCTGCCAAAAGAGGCAGTGCGGCATACTGCGGCGGTGATCGGCATACGGGAGCGTCAGCGCGCAATCGTCGTCCGGTCTGTGTTGGCCGCCGTCCTGGCCACGATGCCCGCGCTCACGGGTGCGGGGCAGGCAAGCGCAGCGGAGAGCGGTCCTCGCGACACCACTCAGAAGAACTTCTACATGCCGCTGCATATGACGAAGAAAACGGGGCCGGACATGTGGCTGCCCCTGTCGTTCGCGTACAACGGGCCATCACGGGATGCCGAACTCACCGTGGATGCGTCGGGGATCGACGGCGTCGCGGTCCTCGCGCCGGATAACACACAGGTGATCGACAACTGCAGGACCAGGATGCCGTCCTTCACCTGTTCCATGCGACTGAACTCCGACACCGGGGGTCTGCTGAACTTCCGCCCCTCGGACGGCGTCCAGGCCGGGGACTCCGGCATCCTGCGCTACACCCTCAAAGCGGAGGGCCTGCCCGCCGTCCGGGGCAGCGTGACGGTGATCGCCGGGCGTCCCGAACTACGGGTGAACAAAAGCCCCACACCCAGCGATTTGGCTGTCGGGGAACCATCCAGCGTGCCCATCCTCATCCGCAACACCGGTGATCTCCCGGCCCGTGGCGTCGTACTGAGCATCGCCGACACCGAAGATCTGTCCACGGCCACTCGGCACAGCAACTGCCGATACCCCAGGGACGGCGAAACCGGCCTCGCCGTCCAATGCCTGCTGCCTGATGCCGTCATAGCTCCCGGTGAGACGATGAGGGTGACCCCCGAACTTCGGGTGAAGCCGAGCCGTCACGCGGCGGCCGAACGCCTGTCCTACGGGGCATCGCCCTTCCACACCGCCGGGTGGGGATCGAGCGTCTCGTGCTGCGATGACCACCCCGACCCCGGCCTCACGCCGGGGCATGGGGCGCCTCTCTCCCTCGCCCGGGACCCTGCCGGCGGCAAGGGGGCGACGTTCACCACGAACCGGGAGCCGACGAACACGGAAGTGCCGGTACGCAACACAGCCGATATCGAGGCGTTCGGCACACCGCTGCGCGGCGATGTCGGCAGCAGTCACCGCATCCGCATCGGCTACCGCAACAACGGCCCCGCCGAGGCAGGAGTCAAAACGGTGTTCATCGTCCCGCCCGGCACCAAGGTGACCAAGGCACCTTACGACCCCGAAGCCGAGGAGGAGATGCTCGACCAGGTCTGCCAGACGAAGGACCAGGGCCGCAGCTACACCTGCCGCGACGGCGGCGCAATCGGCCAAGAGGTCTTCTACGAGTTCACGTTGCGCATCACGAGCGAGGACACCCGTTCCGGCTGCGTGGCCGTCTCGGGCTGGACCGGGACTCCACCGGGCGTCACGCCTGTCAAGGACGCCGAGCGGAGCAACGACACGGCCCCCGTCCAGGTAGCGGAGAACGGCAGCTTCTCCTGCGCTCTGGCCAAGGACGATGGCGTCAGCGGCTGGGCCGTCGGCGCGGGAATCGTGGCCATCGCCGGCTCGGTGCTGCTTGTTGTCAGGTACCGGCGCAGGAAAGCGTCCCCTTCTGGTCGAGTGCCAACGCCCTGGTGGGCGCGCTTCGAACGTGAGCCGTGACCCCTATCGGTCAATGAAATGTGGCCTCACCTGTGATCGTCTGGCTCGCCTCGTCAGAACCACTCCAGCTCGGGAGCGTTGACGCGCGGCCGGTGGAGTCTCCATGGCCGTGTCAAGCCACCGTCGATCGTGAAAACCGCCGTGGCGGCAACGTCACCGTGGGTTCCATTCCCACACTCTCCGTACGCAGCCTGGGTTCAGTAGTCCAGCGTGGGGAACCAGTTGCCGCGGCCGGCGGGGGTGAGGTCCAGGAGGTTCCATACGGGGGCGAGTAGGTCTATGCCGCGCTGGTCGATGTCGGCGGACATGCGGGTGCACTGATTACGGACGGCCGGACGGGCCCCTGGGGACCGCTCTTCACCGTTCTGAATGGCATGGAGGGGCACGGGCGGTGACGTCCGCTCGGCTGGGGAGGCTCGGCGCCGGGCGCGGAGCCACTGGGTGACTGGCGAAGACGGATCTTGAATCGCGATTCGGGGGAGCACCTTTCGTCCCAGGCAGGTGACGACTCGTCCCAGGCAGGTGACGACGGAGCCGCAGCGGCTCAGCGTGCTTGATGTGCTGCGTGGTGGATGACGTCGGCGTAGAGGCTGAAGAGGCGCGGTCGTGGCTGGTTGTCCGCCGCCGCGACTGCTTGGTACTCGAAGAGCTGGGTCCAGCAGCGGGACGCAAGGTAGCGGGCGCGTGTGCCGGTCCAGGGCTGGGGGAGGAGCTCGGGTGGGAGGAGAGGGTCGGGTTCCATGGCGCGGGTGAACTCGGCTGCGAGTTCGACGGCGATGGTCAATTGTTCGGTGTCGGTCGGGCTTGCGGTGTCGTCGAGTTGGTCGAGTCGGTTGTGGGCGAGTACGGCGAGCCGGTCATAGCGGTCGGCGATCTCTGCCAGGGGCCAGAGTTCGGATGCCAGGTCGGTGGGGGCGCGGTGTTCGCCGATGCGCAGGTCGCTGCTGGTGAGGAAGGTGACGGCATCCAGGATGCCGAGGTGCCGCGCCTGGGCCTCGATGTGTTTCTCGATGGGGTTGGCGCTGACGTACAGGCCGCCCTGGACGGCGGCTGCGCCGAGGCTGAGGAGGGTGTCGCGCAGGGTGTCGCGGGCGGCTCGGGCTGATTCCGGGATGGCGAACGCGAAGAGGTGCCAGATGCCGTCCCAGGGGGCGTGACCGTTGTCCTGTTGGTAGGCGTAGCGGACGTGGTCGACGTTCGGTGCAACGGATCCCGTGACGTCGGCGGTGGCACACAGCAGGGCTTTGCGGCCGCGGCCTTCGTGGGTGAAGCGGCCTTCGGCGACGAGTCGTTTGATGCACAGGCGTACCTGCTGGTCGCTCATTCCCAGGGTGCCCGCGATGGTGTAGAGCTCGCCGGCGTCGACGGTGCCGTCCTCGCGGACCATGGCATGCACCAGCAGGCGGGTGGGGATCTCGGGGGCGGCTTCGGGCATGGGCCGAGCATAGGCGTGTGGGATGCGCGTCTCCCCGGTGGTCACGGCCGCTCTCCGGCAGGTGGGGCGATCTCTCCCGCGGGTGGGGCGATGGAGCGGTGCAGGGTGGTGACGGCGCCGAACCCCATCAGACGCCGCAGGTAGGGCGTCTGTTCGGTGCGGACCGCGGTGAATCCGTGCCGTTCGTAGAGGGCGCGTGCGCGGGGATTGACGTCGATGACGTCCAGCCGGACCTCGTCGCAGAGGTGGTCGGCGGCGACACGGAACGTCTCCCGCAGGAGCAGGCTGCCGATGCCGTTGCCGCGGAAGTCCGCGTCGACTGCGATGCCGTCCATGACGAGCTGCCCCGGTGCCGGGGTGCGTTCGAGCAGGGCCAGAACCGCCAGTCGTGGGATTCCTCTGAACAGGCCGTACGTAGTGAGGACATCGCTCACGCCTCCGCCGGTGAGCCCGCGCCCGCCGAGCTGGAAGCCGGCCACTCCCACTACCCGGTCACCGGCGAACGCCACCACCGCCCGGTCCCGGTGCAGATGCGTCGCGATGAAGTGCCTGCCTGTGGCGGGTGGGTTGAGCGCTGCGCCCAGTTTCCGGCCGAACGCCTCCCAGTACAGCTCGGCGACGCGTTCCTCGGCGCCGTCCGGCACGCCGCGCCGGACGGTCACCGGTCCGCCTTCAGCGGTGCTCCTCGCGTCCGGTCCGTTCTCCGCGTCGGCCATTCCCGGCCCTCCTCGCTTCTCGTCCTGTGCGCCGTAGCGATGCCGCTATCCACTGTAGTACGTTCGTATTCAAAACGAGAGTTTCTAAAACGATAGATCAGAGGTGCGTGTGCGATCGAGACAACGCGGGGGTGTGCCCAGGGGCAGGCGTCGCCGGGTGAAAGCGCTGATCTGGTCCCTGGCCGGCCTACTGCTGGTGACAGCGGGGCTGGGCGCAGTGGTGCTCTGGCAGAACTCCTACGACATCCGGGAGGAGCGAATCACCCTCCGGCATGGTGGAGATGCGCTCGATGGCGTGCTGGCCACGCCGAAGGAGGGCCGGGGGCCGTACGGGCTGATCGTCTTCGTTCACGGGGACGGGCCGGTCGACGCCACCCATGACACCTTCTACCGGCCGCTGTGGGAGTCGTTCGCCAGAGCCGGGTACGCCTCACTGTCCTGGAACAAGCCCGGAGTGGGGGGCTCGCCGGGCAACTGGCTGGACCAGAGCATGGAGGACCGGGCCGACGAGACCATGGATGCCATCGCCTGGGCGCGGCAGCGGCCGGACATCGACAGTCGCCGCATCGGACTGTGGGGAGCGAGCCAGGCGGGATGGGTGCTGCCCAAGGTCGCAGCACGCACTCCCGGCCTGCGGTTCGTCATCGCCGTATCCCCGGCCGTGAACTGGCAGCAGCAAGGCCGCTACAACCTCCTCGCCCGGATGCGCGAGGACGGTGCCTCCGCCGAGCAGGTCGAGGCGGCGCTGCGGCGGCGGGAGACCACGCTGCAACTGCTGCGCCGCGGCGCGTCGTTCGAGGAGTACCGGGCTGAGGTCGGCGACGCCCAGGGCATGACGGCCGACCGGTGGCGGTTCATCTCGAAGAACTACACCGCCGACGCCACGGCAGACCTGCGGGCGATTCGCGGGACGCCCGTCCTGCTGATCCTGGCCGGCCACGACATCAACGTCGACGTCGCCGACACCGAATCCGCCTACCGCAAGCTGCTTCAGGCCCCCGGCCTGCAGGTCGAGCACTATCCCGATGCCACTCACTCCCTGGTGAAGCTCGGCGTTGAGCATTCGGAGGTCAGGCTCACGCTCACTGCGCTCTTCGCGCCCAGGGCTCTGTTCGCGAGCGGGTTCCTCGCCGACCAGCGCCGCTTCCTCCACCACGTCGACGACGACAGCAAGGGAGGGACGGCGTGACCGGCACGACGACGCAGCCGACGGCCGCAAGTGCGCAGTGCGACGGATCGCGGACATCGACGCGCTGCGGGGCTTCGCGCTCTTCGGCATTCTTCTGGTCAACATCACCTACCTCGCCGCAGGTAAGCACGAGGTCCTGGCCGACGTCACCCGCCACGAGCGGATGCTGCGGCGGCTGCAATGGGTCGGATTCCCCATCGGGCTGGCCGCTGGCGTGGTCTACGCGCACGCGAGCCCGGAGCATCCGGGCACCGCCTACCAACTTTTCGCGCTGGGCGCGGATGTGGTGAGCGCGCCCCTGCCGGCCGCCGCGTATACGGCCAGCGTGCTGGGCTGATATCCACCGGTCGAGGCCGGCGCCTCGCCGCCGTCCTGGCTCCGGCGGGCCGGATGACCCTGACCAACTACCTCACCCAGTCACTGGTCTGCGCCCTGCTCTTCACCGGATTCGGTGCCGCCCTCGTGGGCCGCGTGCCACCGCCGCTGGTGACGGGCATCGCGCCGGCCCTGTTCGCATGCCAGGTCGTGGCCTGCCGGCGGTGGCCATTTTCAACTCACGGGCCGGCGACGGCGTTGATCGAGTACGGGTAGGAAACCTGCTGCCACAGCGCGGTGAAGCGGTAACTCGGACGGGCATCCACCTGCGGCACCCGACCGTCCGACGTCAGTGTCTTCGCGCTTCCGAAGGAACCGGAACGGCTGATCAGGCGAGCGCCGACCTGCTGCGCCGAGTACGGAGCACTCGGCGTCTGGTAGACGAGCATGCCGTCGCCGTCGTCATCGAGGGCGATGTCGGGCCGGTCGTTGAGCCCGAGGACGGTGGTGGTTCCGCGGGTGCCGCCTGCGGACAGCTGCCGCCCGAGCATCTCCAGCCGGCTGCTGCTGTTCCACCGGGTCCACACCAGCATCGAGTCGCCGTCGAGATCGGTCGCGAGGGCGTGGTGGACGCCCACGTTGTCCGTGGACGACGAGGTGCGAAGAGGGCTGCCCAGCGTGCCGGTCCGGCTCCAGCGCGAGGCCCACACCTGAGGACGGGTACCGCCGCCGGAGCGGTAGCTGATGACCGCGTCACCGTCGCGGTCGACGCCGACCCGGACCATGCCGAATCCGGCGTACGACGCGATCGACGAGGTGAGCACCTTCGCCGAGGAGACGGAATCCGGCGTGATGCGCTTGGCCACGACGGTGGAGCCCTGCACCCACGCGACGACGAAGTTGCCGTTTCGGTCGACGCCGATGCCCGGCTTCTCCGCCGATCCCGAACCAAGGGTGATGGCCGAGCCGACCGTGCCGTCCAGCTTGAGTCGGCGCGCCACGGCGTACCAGCTTCCGTCGCGGCTCTCCGACCAGGCGACCAGTGCCGTTCCGCCCGGCGACACAGCCACCACCGGGTTGGTCGCGGGCGCCGACGTGGAGAGCTTCTGCGTGGAACCGACGAGGCTGCCGGAGGCCGAGACCCGCCGGCCCACGACGTGGCCGTCCTGCTCCCAGGCCACCGCGGCGTCGCCGGTGTCGTCGGAGTCGACCTCCGGCCAGGACACGGAAGCCCCCAGAGGCGACAGGTTACGGATCGAGCCCGTCGTCCCGTCGGCGCGCTTGGTCCTGGACTGAATCTGGTAGGAGCAACTCGGCGTCGCGGGGTCGCAGGCTCTCCAGACCAGGAGGGCATCACCTTGCCGGTCGACCGAGACCCGGGGTGAATCGTCGGCTGTCCAGCCACTGGCGGATACCTTCCACGCCGAGGACCACGCGGCCTGGGCAGGCATCGTTACCGCCACTGCCACGGCGATCCCCACCGCCACGGCGGCGGAACCCCCGGCGATGACACGGCCCTTCACCGAACGCCGATGACGTGCTGCACGCATAGCCACCCTCATCACCCCTTGTCACAGCTTTGAGCACAGCCGCCACACATGCGACCCAAAGCATCCAGCGCCGCCCGTTGGTGAAACATCACGGCGTTACGGTGAAAAGTGATGCAGGTCACTGTGGGTGTGCGGTTTTGGGTGGGAGCGATGGGTCGTTGCGGAGTGCGGCCAGTTGGTCGGGGTGTCGCAAGAGGGCGGGGATGCCTCGACCGATGACGTTTCCGGCGGCCTCATGGCCCCCACGACGAGCCCTCGGACCATGCGTCAGCGTCATTCGGTAACGCGTGCCGGACGAGCGGTTGCCTGTGTCGACTTGCATCGACTTGGCTGGTCAGGCCGTGCTACGTTCCCCCAGCTTTCGAGAGGCTGGCGCCGCGACGACCCCCATTCCGCGATGCATAGCCGCCCTCGCTCCCCTCAGCTGGAGGTATGACGTGGCTGCACGCCACAAACCAGGTCATAGACGCACCCTCATACGCGGCGGTATCGCCGCAACCGCTGCTCTCGGTCTCGCGGCCGGAGGCGTATCTTTTCTTCTTTCCCAGGCGCAGGCCGAGCCGGCCCCGCTGGTGATCCCGGCGCCCGACCGTTACGCGCCGACGGGCAACCCGGTCTACGGAGCCGGGACCACGGGCGTACTGGAGCGGCGAGAGTCGGCCACGGCCGCCGCGATGGGCGACTACCAGTGGACGTCGTACGACGGGGGATCCACCTTTGCGGGCCCCGCTTCGGACACCGTCACCGCTACCGCCTCCGACATCGTCAGCGCCTCCTTCACGGACCGCGTGACGCTGAAGGACATGAAGGCGGGCAGCTCCACCACCCTGACCTTGCCCGCCGGGCAGCTCTTCAAGGGCAGTTTCGGCGACGCCGTGCTCACGGCCACCCGGGACGAGGGCGGCGCGATCAACGGCCTGCACATCCTGCGGAAGACGGCCGACGGCCTCTCCGACACCCCGGTCACCGGGCTGAACGGCTGGGTGGAGCGGTACGACACCGTGCTCGGCGGCGACACCCGCTCGGTGGCGATCTGGTACGCGGCGCCCGACGGCACCCATGGCGTCGGCCTGCTGGACCTGGAGTCGGCGAGCGTACGGCCGGTCCTGCCGGGCGCGACCGGAGGAGCCGGCGCCCGTGTGGTGTTCTCCGGCACACGCCTCGCCTGGTACTCGCCCGAGGGCGGGAACACCATCGTGCGGGTACTGGGCCGGGACGCGCTGGACGGCCCGGAGACCAAGGTGGCGCTGCCGGCCGGCGGCGAAGGCACCGCGCGGATCGGGCTCGTGGGCGATTCGCTGCTGACCACCTGGGACGTGCCGGAGAAGGACGGCGACCTGCTCCAGCGTCGGGGCGAGCCGCTCAAGGCCGTCCCGCTCGCCGGCGGCGAGGCCAGGACGCTGCTGCCGCACGCACGGGCGGAGATGGCCCAAGTCCCCGGCGGCGGCGTCATCGTCACCGGTGGCGACTCGGCGCAGGACTGGGCCGTGCGCAAGGTGACGGCCGCCGACGACGGCAGCCTCGCGCTGACCAAGCTGCGGGATGTGCCGGTCAAGCGCGCTGCGGTGGACGAGGTGTCGCTGACCGCCGGACAGCTGGTGACCACGGAGCGGGACAGCAACTACCTCGCCTCCCTCTACCAGCGGGACATCACGCTCGGCGAGACGCCGAAGGCGGGGGACCGCTCGCTGCTGGCACAGCCCGATCCGCAGGCCACGGGGGACGCCCAGAAAGAGTTCTACGCCGCGTACGTCACGGGCACCGGTGACGGCCGGTACGCGCTGACGGCCAAGGGCGACGACGGCCGCTACGCACTGGAGGTGGTGGCTTCCGGCGGCAAGAAGACAGTGGTGCAGCCGGTGGACCCGGCGACCGGCGAGCAGCTGCCGGCGGACGTCCGTACCTGGGTGACCTCCGCCTCCGGCCGCTATGTGGTCTTCGGGGACCGCCAGCGCCAGGACAGCGACGTCCAGTACGTGGTCGACCTTGAGGCCACGGGCGGTGCCAAGGTGATCCGGGCCTACAAGGGCCGGGGTGGACTCGCCGTATGGGGCACGAAACTCTGGCGGGCCGGGGAGACCGCGGGCACGCTCACGTCGCTCGACCTGAAGAGCGGCGCCACTGAGACGGTGCAGACCGGCAACGACTGCGTCCCGGTGGACGTGCAGGCCGTCGGCCGCTGGGTGTCCTGGGACTGCGGGCAGAACATCTCGGGCGACCACGGTGTGTACGACCGGGTGGCCGAGGCGGAGGTGGGCGGGTACCACGAGGGCACGCTCGGCGACGGCTACGTCCTCACCCACGACACCGACAACCAGCGGCTGCTGGTGACGCCCATCGGGGGCGAGACCAAGACCATTGCCCAGACACCGGAATGGGCGTCCGGCAAGTACCTCGACGCGGACCGCTTCGGCACCGGCATCGCCTTCCTCGCGGACAACAGGAAGGACCTCCAGATCTTCGATCCCGGGGTGCCCACCTCCCCGCTGACGAAGATCGAGTCGCGGGTCGGGACCTCGGTGAACCTGAAGTCCGCCACCGCCCCGACCTGGCAGGCGGCCTGGCAGCTCTCCAAGCCCGCCACCGGCGCCAAGGTCACCATCAAGGACCGTGCGGGCAAGGTCGTGCGGACGCTCGACGCCGCACGCAGCGGCGCGGCTCTCCAGACCACTTGGGACGGCCGTACGGACTCCGGCAGGTGGGCGGTCGACGGCACCTACACCTGGCAGCTGAGCGCCGCTCCCGAAGATGGTTCCGGCGCCGACCTGTCGCTGACCGGTACGTTCAGCCTCACGGGCGGGATGCGCGGCTTCCACGACCTCAACGGCGGGTCCGGCGACCTGGCGACGGTGAGTGCGTCGGGCTACCTGACGACGCACTACGGCAACGACACGGGCGCCTTCGGCACCAAAGCGTCGGGCAGCGGCTGGCCGGCCGGCACGGTCGCGGTCCCGTTCGGCGACCTGGGCGAGGACCGCTGCAATGACCTGCTGGTCCGGATGCCCGGCGGTGAACTGCGCCGCTACACAGGCAAATGCGCGGGCGGCGGCTACACCCCGTCGAGCTCGTACACCGTCCTCGGCACGGGCTGGGACCAGTACAACGTGCTGACCGCGCCCGGTGACCTCACCGGCGACGGCCGCACCGACCTGATGGCCCGTCAGTCCTCCACCGGGGACATCTACCTCTACGCGGACAACGGCGCCGGCGGCTTCAAGGCGCGCACGAAGATCCGCACGGCATGGACGGCGTACACCCATCTCACCGGGGCCGGTGACCTGAACGGCGACGGCTACGGCGACCTGCTGGCCCGCCACACGGACGGGACGCTGTACCGCTATGACGGCACGGCGGACGGGCAGTTCAGGAGCCGGGTCGTGGTCTTCACCAACTGGGGCTCCTCGTACAACGCCATCGTGGGTGTCGGAGACATCACGGGCGACGGCAAGGCGGACCTTGTCGCCCGCGACACCAGCGGCAATGTCTACCGCAACAGCGGTGACGGCAAGGGGTCGTTCGGTGCGCGTACGCAGATCGCGACGGGCTGGCAGGGCTACAAGGGGCTGTTCTGAGCGGATAGTTCGGCCGATGCGTAGATAGCCGACCGAAGGGGCCCGTGCGACTCAGTGTCGTACGGGCCCTCCGCCGTTCGTCAGCCACTTGGACTTCGCGGCCGACGCCGGGCCGGTGACCGGAGAAACTGGCGGCGATCGTGTTCGTGGCCACCTCGGGCTGTAGCTGGCGGCAGCTCCCGCCGGTGTTTTGCCGTTCATGGTGAAGTCGCCCCGGATACCGTTGCCGACCATTCCCGGCTTGCAGCCGGTGGTGTACGAGCCGGCCTTGCTGACCTTCACGGTCTGCGGGACGTGCCGGGGCCGATGCCCTCGACCTCGCTCACCACCTTGTCGTCCGGGCCGCAGAGGTAGAACGGGCCGGTCCGATGTGCGGCCGCTCCGTTGCTCCGGAGGCTGGCCTCGGACAGTCGGACGATGTGTGGCCTCTGCGGCCGGTGCGATGCGCCCTCGGCGACCGGTCCTTCAGCGGAGGGGTGAGCTTCGCCGCTCGCCGTCAACCGATCGGCTGGGCGAGCAGGACTACCCTCACGCCGGGCGTCACGGCCACGACGCGGTAATACACATCAATGTGCGCGATCAGCTGCCTCTACGACTCGCTGACCTGGGTGTGCCCGCGCGGGCACACCCAGGGGCCCTGATCGACCGCCCGGGCTCGGCACTGCACGGCCTTCGGGAGACAGGCTTGGCTCGGGACGGCGTGCGGGGCGTGGGAGTGCCGGGCGTGCTGTCAGAGGCGGCGGACTCGTGCGGCTATGCCGTGGCCGACAGCCAGGTAGATCACGGCGGGCAGGCCGTAGTTGAGGAAGACGCGCACCTGTTCGTTGTCCATGGTGAAGATGTCCTGGGCCCACCAGCCGAGCCAGTCCGCCATGCCTTCCACGAAGTCGACGAAGACATTCGCCTGATTCGCGCCGAGAAGGTACAGCAGGATCCACAGTCCCAGGAATCCGGCGGCGATATCGGCGATGGTGTGGATGATCAGAGCTGTGCGCTTGTCACCGCGCTCGCCCCGGTTCCTGCTGTATCGGTCGTTGTCGAGGGTGGGCTCGTGGACGTTACTCACGGGAATCACAATCTGGCGCGCAGTGCGCCTCGACGACAAGATGAGCGGTCGGATCCGGCCGGCGCTCCGCCGACAGGGACATCGCACCACAGTAGGGCGCGGGACGCTTTCGGCATACCCGCATTCAGCTCTGCGCCGCCGGAAGCTGCTGCGTTACCGGAAATGCGCCGGACGTGGGATTCCACACACTGCGGTTATTCCGGTCATTCAACCCGCGTGGGTGTGAAATTTCCGATAAGCCGGTGCGTGCACAGAAGCGCGTCGGCCGGCCATCGGCGCAGGCAGAATCCGAGATTCGCCCGTGGCTGCGGGTCTGCATTACCCGGACAGGTCCGTTCCATGGCTGAGGGGCCATTTAAGCCGGGTATGGTGGCCCGCTATTCGTACGGAGTTCGGCGACAACACCGAGCCCCCGCGTCCGAGTTCTCCCACAGCAACTCTCCCTCCACCTCTGAACCCACCGCCCCGACAGAGCGGAAACACTCCGAGCCCGCCACCTCGGTGTGCCCCGGCAGAGCAAGGACGCCGTACGCGACGCCGAGAGGCAGCATCAGGCAGAAGCAGCGCCAGAGCAGACGTCATCCCCGGAACAGCAGAAGAAAAAGGCTGACGAGCGAGCGAAGAAGGCCGTAGGGCAGGGAAAGAAGTAAGCAGGGACGCAGCAAGGGCCGGCCCCTGGCCGGTGATGCGAGCACGGCGACCACCACACCACTGCGGCCACTTCCTGTGCCTGTGGAGCGGGTCGCCGTACCGGGCTCCGGACGTGACCTTTAACAGTCAGACCTACGACGTGGCGACCGCCGCCTGCCGTTGTCGGCACACACGAAGCGGAGGCACCGCTTCACACCTCAGGTCACAACTCAGAGGAGCGACGCAACCACGTAGAAATGCCGTGGCCGACGAACAGGTAAATCACGGCGGGCAGGCCGTAGTTGAGGAAGACGCGCACACCCTCGTTGTCCAAGGTGAAGATGTCCTGCGCCCACCAACCGAGCCACTCCGCGACACCCTGCACAAACCCGACGAAGGGGTTCCCCAGGTTGGCCCCGAGCAGGAAGAGCAGGATCCAAAGCCCCAGGAACACCGCGGCGACATCCGCGATCGAATGGACGATCAGCGCCGCACGCCGCGTACCGGAGCCGTTACTGGGGCGCTTACGGCGAGGAGCCGAGCCGCTCGCGGGGTAATCGTGGCCTTGGCCGGGGCTATGCGCTGAGTACTCATGGCCAGGACGGGGACCGTTCGAGAGGTAGCCGTGACCCGGGCCATTCGAGGGGTACTCATAGCCGGGGCCGTTCACGGGGTAACCCTGGCTAGGGCCAGGGCCAGGGCCAGGGCCAGGGCCAGGGCCGGGGCCGGGGCCGGGGCCGTGTTGGGGGTGGCCGTATGGCTGCTGCACGGGCAGGGGCTCGGTATCACTCACGGGGATCCCAATCTGGCGCTGATCACGCCTTGGCTGTGCAGAAGAATGGCCACGACTGGGCGGCCCTCCCTCCTCGGAGACACCCCGGCCGTGGACTGCGCGGCGCGCTACCGACGCCCGCACCATCGTCTGCGCCGCAACGGGGAGGTGGCGTTACGCACACACTGCGATTTGCCCTGATTGGACGTCCGTGAGAATTGCGCGCGGTGCTCATCGTGCGGGTGTGACACATGATCAGCTTCTGGCGCAGAGAGCAACGCCGACTGGTCATCGGCGAAGCGGATTCAGGACATCCCCCCGTCCCTCCGAATCCGTGCCCGCGGCGCGGGTGGCGGTCTGCATTTCAGTCACCCGCGCCGCGGACCCCGGATGCAACAGATGCAGCCGGGGCCGGCCACCCCCCACGGGAGACGGCCCCGGCTGTGCACGGCGGCGTGACCGTGCTATCTCGCTCAGCGCTACGGCCCATCCGAGCGTTACCGAACGACCTGCTGCTCGTCGGCCAGCAGACTGGCTCCAAGACCTGATCTTGGAAGTGGTCGTGGGACGCCGACCGAGTGTGTTCGTCCGGCCGGTGAGTATGGAGGAGGGCCGCCGGCTGCAGCGGATCAGCCGGACCGCGAAGGACCCCTGAAACTCCGCCGGGCGATCGTGGTGCTGATGTCCGCCCAGGGCCAGACGGTCAAGGACATCACCACGCTGATGCAGGTTGGAGGACTACGTCCGCGATGTCATCCACGCTTGTAACGAGCGGGGGTTCGACGCGCTGGACCCAAAATGGAGCGGGGGACGCCCCAAGACGATCAATGACGAGGTGCGCGAGCATATTGGCCTGATCGCCCGGACGTCCCCCGCCGACTGGAAGATCACCGCCTAAGGCCCGTCACACGACGCGTCGTACACCGCCTGGGGCGCGACCGCCATTGGGTCTCAGGCCGTTTGCTCCTGGCGATTCCACCTGCCTGCGGACCGGGGCCGTCGACGGCGGGACAGCCGAACCCGAAGGAGAGCGCTCGCTTCGCCCAAGCCGCCGGGGCGGACTACAGGGCGGCGATGACGTCGGCAGAGGTCATCGGCAGCGAGAACATCGGAAAGTCGTAGGAGATTGCGTTGTCGTGCTCCTCCTTCGAGGTGGCGGCAACGCAGTCGGTCAGCGTGATCACCCGGAAGCCGTGCTCGTAACCGGTGCGCATGGTCGACTCCACGCAGCAGTTGGTCAGGAAACCGCCGAGGACGATCGTGTCGATGCCCTTGCTGCGCAGGATGAAATCGAGGTTCGTGCTGGCGAAGGTGTCGAGCCCCCGCTTGCCCTCGATGACGATGTCCCCGTCCGCGGGGGTCAGCTCGTCGACAATGGCTGCGCCCCACGTGCCCTTCACGAACGCCTTCCCGTCCACGACGCCTTTGAGGATGCCGTACGGGTGTCGGGTCAGCTCGCCGTAGCCCTCCGCGAACGTGATGGGCGCGTGCATGATCGACGCTCCGGCCCGCCGGGCGGCGTCGACCACGGTGACGGTGTTGGCCAGCATGCCGGTCCGCTGCATGACGTCGGCGACCGCCCCGTGGAGCACGCCACCGTCGCTGGTGAACTCGTTCTGGTACTCGATGAGCACGATCGCGGTCTTGGCCGGGTCGAGCTGGAGCTTGACGGTCATGGCGACACCTGATTTCCGCGTCTTCGGGGGTAGGGCCGTCTGTGTCCTGAGGCACAGGGAGATGCGAGAAGCAAGCTACTGCTTGTCCGACAAACAGACAAGCAGCTACTGTACGTCCATGACCATCTCGCCGGTATCGCGCATGCCCTTGAGCCTGGACGTGGCCCAGCGCCTGCGCGCGGCCATCCTCGACGGCACGTTCCCCGCCGACGCCGAGCTGCCTACGGAGACGGAACTCGCCCAGTCCTTCGGCGTCGGACGGTCCACCATCCGTGAGGCGCTCCGGGTGCTGCAGGCACATGGTCTGATCAGCGGCGCGGAGACCGTTTCCACTGCGCGCCCGCGCGTCACGCACGAGCGCACGGCAGGCGCGGCGGGCCTGGCGCTGAGCACCGCGTTGCAGGTCGGCGCGATCCCGCTGGGCGACCTGGTGGCGCTGCGTGTGCTGCTGGAGGCGGAGGCGATACGGCAGGCCACGTCCGTGCCCGACGCGGCTCGGTCCTGCCTGGCGACCATGGCGACAGCGGTGGAGAACAGCGACATCCATACGTTCCACGCCGCCGATGTCGACTTCCACGTCCAACTTGCCTACGCCGGCGACAATCAGGCGCTGGGGTTCGTCATCGGCGTGCTGCGCGACTGCATCGCCGGCTATTTGCTCGACGCACTCGCCGCGGTGGCCGATCCGGGGGTGGTGCTTGCGCGTCTGCTGGGCGAACACCAGGCGATCGTCGACGCCCTGGACGTGGGCGAGACCGACCGCGCCGCCGAGCTGGTCGTGCGTCACGTCCGCGGTTTCTACGAGCCGGAGACGCCATGACCGAGGTTGTCGTGGACGTCGCCGCCGCCCTCGCCGCCGCGCTGCCGGGCCGGGTGATCACCGACCAGGACGCCATGGAGTCCTACCGCCGTGACCAGTGCCTGCTAGCTCCCGCGGGACGCCCGGCGGCGGTGGTACGGGCCCGCTCGACCGACGACGTGATCACCACTCTGCGAACAGCGGGCGACCATCACGCCCCGGTGGTAACCCGGGGGGCCGGCACCGGGTTGGCCGGCGCGGCCAACGCGATCGACGGCTGCGTCGTACTCTCGCTCGCCGCGATGGACCGGATCCTCGCCCTGGACGTGCCCGGCCGGACGGCAACCGTCGAGCCGGGCGTACTCACCGGCGATCTCGACGCCCGTGCCCGCAAGCACGGCCTGTGGTACCCGCCGGACCCGGGAAGCAAGGCGATCTCCACCATCGGCGGCAACCTGGCGACCAACGCAGGCGGCATGTGCTGTGCCAAGTACGGGGTCACCGCCGACCATGTCGCCGCGCTGACGGCGGTGCTCGCCGACGGCCGCGTGATCCGCACCGGTCCGCCGACCCGCAAGAACGTCACCGGGCTCGACCTCACCCGGCTCCTCGTGGGCTCGGAAGGCACCCTGGCGGTGATTGTGGACGCGACCGTGCGACTGCGACCGTTCCCGGCGGTCACCGCGACCGCAGTGGCCGCTTTCCCGACGCCCCAACAGGCAGTCGACACCGTGCTGCAGATCGCGGCCGTCGCCGACCCAGCGGCGGTGGAGCTCATGGACCGCACCTGCATCCACGCCGTCAATCGCCTGACGCGCATGGGGCTGGATGAGTCGGCCGGGGCACTTGTGCTCGTCCAGTGCGACGGGCCGTCGGCCTACCAGGAAGCCGCCACCTGCGCCAGGCTGGCCGAAGCCGCCGGCGCCAGCGAGGTGCTGCACACCGCAGACGCGACGGAAGGCGAGTTGTTCATGCAGGCCAGACGCATGGTGTACCCGGCGTTGGAGAAGCTGGGCACCACGCTGCTCGACGACGTTGGAGTCGCGGTCCAGGACCTTCCCCGATTGCTCGCCGCGATCGAGCGAATTGCCGCCGACCACGGCGTGCTGGTCGGCACCTTCGGCCACGCCGCCGACGGCAACCTGCATCCGACCGTCGTCTACGACGCCACCGACCGTGACGCGGCCGACCGGGCGCGGGCCGCGTTCGACGACATCGTGGCCGCCACGCTCGCGCTGGGCGGCACGATCACCGGCGAGCACGGCGTGGGCACGCTCAAGATGCCGTACCTCGACGCACAACTCGGCCCCACCGAGCGGGAGCTGATGACCGGCATCAGGGCCGTCTTCGACCCGAAGGGCACGCTCAACCCGGGCCGCGCCTACTAGTGCCGCATCAGGCAACGTTCGCCCTGTTCACGACCTCGCGGAGGCGTTCGTCGGCGGCGTTATTGTTCCGCCAGATGATGTAGCGGCGGATCATGCTGCCCTGCTCTTTGTGGCTGGCGTGGTCGGTGCCGTCGAGTGCGAAGTAGCGCAGGGCGGTGAACTGGGCCTCGATCCGGTTGAGCCAGGAGCTGTTGGTCGGTGTGTAGGCGATCTCCACGTTGTTCGCCGCCGCCCACGTCGCGACCCGCTGGCAGCGCCTCGTGGCCAGGTGCGGTGAGTAGTTGTCACAGACGATCGCAATGCGCACGCTCGCCGGGTGCAGCGAGCGCAGGTAGCGGCAGAACTCCAGGAACTTCGAGCGGTTCTTGGTCTTCTTGACGTGCCCGTAGAGCTGGTCGTTGGCAAGGTCGTAGGCGGCGAACAGGTGCCGGACCCCGTGCATGCGCGTGTAGGTCGCGCGGCGCCGGGGCCGGTGCCCGCGGTCAGGGTTCTTGTGCCGGCCGCCGCGTTCGGCCCACTGCCGGCCGGGATGGGGCTGAACGTTGAGCGGTCCGAACTCGTCCATGCAGAAGACGACTTCGGGCTCGCCGTCCTCGGGTATGACCTCGCCGTCGGCCATCGCGTAGAGATGCTCGACCCGGACCTTCTTGGCCGCGTAGTCCGGGTCGCGGGAGGCCTTCCAGGTCTTCACGCGTTGAAACGAGACGCCCTCCTCGCGGAGCAGGACCCGAAGGCCCTCGTGGCTGATGTCGTCGACCACCCCCTCGGCGACCAGGAAGTCCGCCAGCTTGGCCAGGCTCCAGGTCGAGAATGGCAGGCCGTGCTCGGCCGGCTTCGACTTCGCGATCTTCTTGATCTCCCGGCGTTCCGGGAGGGTGAAGGTTCTCGGTCGGCCGCCCTTGTACTTCGGGTAGAGCGAGTCGAAGCCGTCGGTGTTGAAGTTGTGGATCAGGTCCCGGACGCGGTCCGGGCTGGTGAACGTCACCTCGGCGATCTTCGCCACGGGCATGCCTGCGCGGATAACAGCACCATCTGGGCCCGCGTGGGCGGCGGTGGCCGCGCGCAGCTGGATGGGAGGCTGATCCGGACCCGTATGAGCAGAAGAGCAGCCACCGCGCATCAGCGCGACGATGCCCCGTGGTCGCCGGGATGGGAGGTGTCAGGGGCGGGAGACCTGGCGGAGCAGCTCGGCTATTGGGCTTCCTTCCTTGTTGGCCCCTTTCTCGATGATTGCGAGATTGTGATAGAAGTGCATGCCCCGGATAAGGCTGTCGGTGGGTTGCGAAGGGCGTGCCCCGGGATCGAGGAATTCTTCGTGGTTGACCCCGTCTACAAGCGTCTTCAGAAATCCTACGGTGTATTCAGGGTCGCTGAGGTCGTCCTCGCTGCCGCCGAAGAGCGCGGGCCAGTAGGAGCCGTGCAGGTCCTCGACCACGTAAAGCCCGTCGGGACGCACATGCGGGAAGAGTGCTTTGAAGGACGAGATGACATGCGAGCTCACATGGCTTCCGTCATCAATGACGTCTGTGCCCAGTTCGGCAACGGCCGCCTCACCGTTGGCCTCGGAGCGGGCGAGAAGAACAACTCTCGCCCCTTCCTTGACCAGGTGCCTTGCCGTGGCAAGCCCGAGGCCGGACGTGCCTCCGGCTATGAGCGCCACGGTGTCAGCGATCCGCATCGGCTCTCCTTCCCTCCTCCATGGCGCGGCTGATGGCCTCGCATGCGGCTTCGGAGTTGTCCAGGGGGAGCACGATCGATGTCGCCGGCCGCTGGCTACCGAGCCGCGTCGGGACTTCGATCGGCTCGGTGAAGTGAAGTACCAGCTCCTCACGGCCCGGGCAGGGCACCGCGAAGATCTCTGGCGCGGAGGGCCGCTGGCGCGGGGTCTTCGCCGGCTCGATCCCTACTTCGCGTACGGTTTCGACGGGGACCACGAGTTCGTGGTGCAGCCCCCATCGCAGGTGCAGGTCATCGCCGCGCCGCAGGTGCGGACGAACCGTACTGGCAGAGGCCAGGGCCGCGGTCAGCAGCGCGCTGTAGAGGAGAACGATGCCCACCAGATAGCGCGTCAGGGTGTGCGAGACCATGGCCAGGACGAGGATCCCGGCGGCCGCCAGCAACACCGCGGTGATCGCGAGTGCTCGTCGGCCGGCCCGGCCGTACTTCAGCGGGACATCACCAGGCTGCTGCCTTTCGGTCCGGCGCGCGACAGCGAGGGCGATGACCCTGAATATGCTCATCTCGCGGCGCACCAGTCCCGCCATGGGGGGCGGCATCAGCGAGAACAATGACTGCGAGAACGCCTCTGACCTGGGCTCCCCCGCACGCCGCAGCTTGCGGTACTGCGTGACGAAGGCGGCTCCGAAGATGACACCGAGGACGGCGAGCGTGCCCTCGGTCACCGCGAGGATGCCCGCGGCGATGCGCCAGTCGAGGAGCCCGGTGGTGACGAGCGCGATCTCGACCAGCAGGACGAGCAATCCAGCCCAGCGCAGCCTGCGCAGCCACAGCGGCACCTGCGTCGCAGCGGCCGCCGCTGTGGCGGGGGGCGCCGACGCAGCTTCTGGATCCGGACCGTCCGCCGAGCCCTGCACCATGCGTACCGCTTCCGCGGGATCCACGGCGAACATCCGGATCTCATGGACCGCGCTGACTTCCTTGTGCAGTTCCATCTCCACCGGAGCGTCCAGCTTGACCAGCATGTTGGTGACGCCCATGACCGGTACGGACAGCACCCCGTCGATCACTTCGGCCGTACGCCTCTGTTCGCCGCCTCGGCGCTGGCTCCGCGCCTCGGCGACCAGTCCCATGCCGATGGCCACCTCGAATGCCGCTCCGTAACGCACGGTCAACGCTTCGGACGTGACGCGGTGCGGATACGCGCTGAGCGCGATGAAGAACCCGATGAGCAGGTAGCCGGCCGCCACTCCGGCCGCGGCGACAACGATGCGTACCCACAGGGTGTCCAGGAGGAGATCCATGACAACGATCTCGACGACGGACAGGAAGAGGATGATGGCCACGGCCGCGCCCACGCCGTCTTGGTAGGGCACCGAGCCGCTCTGCGAGCGGTAGCGCCGCAAAACCCATGGAGCGGCGACAGCCCTGCCCAAACTCACCTCGTGTGTCTTAACCTGGCATGTGGTCATGCAGATTCCTTTCTCGTAGACTCGTTACCCTGCAAACCTCCGCGATATCTAATAAGTCGCGCAATCCCGCTTTAGGTCCTTTTGATTCAAGAGTGGTGGGATTTAAGACAATTTCGTCGACCCCCGCCGACCAGTAGCACTCGATCTGACGTGCGATGTCCTCCGCCGAACCGGCCAGCACGACTCCTTGCTCGATGAGCTCCTGGCAGTTTTTGATTCATCCGTAACCGGGCCGACCCCCGCCTCGGTCAGCAGGGATTGGTAATGCCCTTCCGCCAAGTGGCTGCGCGTGGCACGCCGGACGACGTCTTCTACATCGAGCCCCGGACACACGACGAGAACGTGGACGACGCTCACCACGCGCACCCCCGTCAGCACCGGCAGCAGGAGGGTGCGCAGATAGGGGAGCGGCGTCATCCAGGTGAGCGCCACGTCGGCCGCGTCCGCCGCCACGCGGGCCATCTTGGGCCGGAGGACCCCGAGGCCGACCTCGACCCGGGGGCTTCCAGCCCCGCCGGCAGCCGGGCCCGCGTGCGGACGTACTCGCCGCTGGTGTCCGCCGCCTCGCTCTGGAGCAGTTGTCGTACGGCAGTGAGGTACTCGCGGGCCGCGGTCAGCGGGCTCGCGTACGGTGCGCTGTGCAGCGCGGTGACGAGTGCGGGCGATGACGTGCCGAACACCGTGACCAGTGGTTTCCCGGACAACGCGGCCAGTGAACGCGCGGCGACCGCTGCCTGATAGGGGTGGTGCAGCGGCATGAGCGACACCCCCATGCCCAGTGCGGGCGTGATCCCCTGCCCGGCGAGGTGGGCAAGCACCTGGGGAGTCCCCAGAGCCAGCGACTCGCCCAGCCAGAGCCGGTCCGCGTGCCCCCGGTCGACCAGCCTCCCGAAGGGGGCCAGTTCGGAGGGGTGTTGGGGCTGGAGGGGATAGTAGACGCCGATGATGGGCCGGGTCGCCCCGCGTTCGCTTTCCTCAGGGCTGGAAAGGAAGTCGCCTTGGGCTCCTACGCCCAGAGAGGTCGGCTTCGCCGACAGCCTGCTGCATCCAGCGATGTTGGCAGCCGCCTGTAACTGGACCTCCCCGACAGCTTCCGTCTATGCATCAGGACGGCCTGCTCGGCGCCGGCGGCGCGTTCGTGCTGCGGCTCGAAGAATGCCAGCGGCTGGACGATACTGGACTCTTAGGGGGCCGAGGGCCGGACTGCGTGTGGAATTCTCTCGTCGGCCGGAAAGCGTGAACCCCGGGACGATGGGTCCCGGGGTCGAACGCCGTGGTGAGATGCCCGCGGTCAGAAGCCCGTGGTCTGCACCGTGGCCAGGCCGGTGACCGGCGAGACGGGCAGGGCGGGGGCGAGGGACTGGGCGGTCCCGACGACATCGCCGACGCTCACGGAGCCGCCGTGACCGGAGACCTCGGCACCGGCGCTGGCAGTGCCGCCGACAATGGTGTCAAGCTCGCTGTCGGAAATCTCGCAGGCGTCTATCTCCGGGGTGAAGCCGTTACGCATGGCGTGCCTTCCCTTCAATGCTGTGGGTTTTGGGACTCGCGCCGACCTGGTTGACGGTGATGTCAATAAGGCCGGCTACACGGTCGCTGCCCGCTCGAAAATAGAGTCAGTGGCAACGGTTCGTGCTCGCAGAATGCAATCACGTCGGTGGAGTGCCGGGCAACTTACCGTCCGGTTTTTTACCTGTCGGCAATTCGCCGCAACAATTCATCTGACCTGCGGCTTTGTCCGTCTCTGGGTGGCGAATCACGCGCATGCCCTCTACGGGACAACCTTCCGGGAAAAGCCCCCACATGCTCTCTACGGACATATCTGCATGTGCGCTCGGGTGATCGGTCGGGCGGCTTCCCGGTGAGCTGAGATGACGTGTGATGTCGCTATCGATGAGATTTTTCTCCTTGTGGGCAGATGTTTCTCTCTTGCCAGCGGATTTTTTGCAGGCATGCCCAAAACAGTATTTAAGACCTGTCCCGTAACCGCTGGTCGTGGGTGAGATGATCTTGCGGTGTCTGGTGTGATCACGGCGTCGGTGCCGTCCTGGATAGCTCCGTTCAGCGGGCTGAGCCCGCGTTCCTTCGGCAAGCTGGTAACGGCGCTGCGCCGCGAAGGCGCTGATCCGGTCCGCAAGGGTCGCCCGTGGTCTCTTCCGCTGGAGGACCGGGTGCTGCTTGTGGCGGCGTACTGGCGCACGAACTTGACGATGCGCCAACTTGCTCCGCTCTTCGGCATTTCGAAGTCCGCAGCCGACCGGATCGTCAACCACCTCGGCCCCTCGCTCGCGCTCCAGCCCCGCAAGCGGTTCCGCAAGGACACTGTCCTCATCGTGGACGGCACCCTGGTGCCCACCCGTGACCACACCATCGCCGAGCAGTCGAAGAACTACCGGTACTCCACCAACCACCAGGTCGTCATCGACGCCGACACCCGCCTGGTCGTGGTGGTCGGCCGACCCCTGCCGGGCAACCGCAACGACTGCAAGGCGTGGGATGAATCCGGTGCGAAGGCTGCGGTCGGCAAGACCATGACGATCGCCGACGGCGGCTATCCGGGCACCGGGCTCGTGATGCCCCACCGCCGCCGCAAAGGCGAAGAGCTGCCCGACTGGAAACAGGCCCACAGCCAGTCCCACAAGCAGGTCCGCGCCCTAGTGTCCTGAGTCGGAGATTCGATTCAAATCTCCGGCGAGACGTTCGAGGATCTCGTCCGCCGCCTTCGTCCAGACGAAAGGCTTCGGTTCCTCGTTCCAGGTCTCCCGCAGCCCGGCCGAGGACTTTATGTCCGCCGCCGTCGGGGATGTTGCCGAGTTTCTTGATGTCCACGTGCACGAGTTCGCCCGGCCGGTCGCGTTCGTAGCGGCGTATGGGACGGCCGGTTGCGCGGTCGAGGTTGGTGAGGCGGGCCAGGCCGAAGCGGGTCAGCACCCGGTGCACGGTGGAGGGAACGAGGTGGAGCAGGTGCGCGATGCGGGCCGGGCCCCACCTGC
>NZ_JBEXKU010000071.1:0-39205 GCF_040609575.1 Streptomyces sp. NPDC004647
GCCCGGTTCGCCGGGCGCGCCTCTCTGTGCTGTCCAACCCCTCCGTGCGGTCCGGCACTCTCCGCCCGTTCCTTCCGCCCCGGCCCCGGAACTGCTCTTCCCCCACAGCCGCGTCACCCGCGCGGCCATCGAATGGCGAGAGGACCAGGGCCCTCACTGGTCCAATCCACTGACGCGCAGCAGGCCGGAACCCTTGCCCCCGGAAAGTCCCGGGGGCTGTCGTTGACGTGCAAACTCGCCCTGCGCGGCATGATTGACGGATCGTCTGCCAAACGATAGCTCTAGTCGGGATCAGCCCCACGAATGCGCCTGCGTATCACCTGGCACGGCTCAGCCCGAGGAGACTGCATGCGAGGATCCGCTCTCGAAGGCGACAGAAGCACCCGTCGGCGCGTGACGCGGGCGGCGGCCGCTACGGCGACCGCCGCTCTGCTGTTCCCCCTGGTCTCGGCGGCGCCCCGCGCGACGGCCGCCCGGCACGACGCCGGTGCCCTGCAGCGTGTATTCGCCGACGCGGCCGCGACGTACCACGTGCCGCAGAGCGTGCTGCTCGGTGTCTCGTATCTGCAGTCCCGCTGGGATGCGCACCGGGGCGCCCCGAGCGTCAGCGGCGGGTACGGCCCGATGCACCTGACCGATGCACGTACGGCGCTGGCCGAGGCACCGCACCACAGCCACGGTGCCGAGGACCCGCGCGGCGACGACTCGCGCCCGCTCAAGGCGCTGCGCGAGGACGTGCCCGAGCCCTCCGAGGTGCCGGCCAGGCTGCGCACCCTGGACCGTGCCTCCGACCTGAGCGGAATCGACGCGCGCGCACTGCGCGAGAACCCTGCGGCGAATGTCCGGGGCGGCGCCGCCCTGCTCGCCGCCGCCCAGAAGAAGCTCGGCCTGCCGCTGAGCAGCGACCCGGCCCAGTGGTACGGCGCCGTCGCGCGCTACTCGGGAGCCGACGACGCGGCGACCGCCTCGGTCTACGCCGACGAGGTGTTCGATGTGATCCGCACCGGCGAGCGGCGCACCACGGACAGCGGCCAGCGGATCGTCCTGCCCGCCTCGCCGGGCCTGGCCACCGATTCGGCGCAGACCCGCCGGCTCGGCCTGAGGTCCGCCGACGCGGGCAAGGCGG
Organism: Streptomyces sp. NPDC004647; assembly: GCF_040609575.1. Lineage (NCBI taxonomy): Bacteria > Bacillati > Actinomycetota > Actinomycetes > Kitasatosporales > Streptomycetaceae > Streptomyces > Streptomyces sp. NPDC004647. The sequence continues at coordinate 1,127 of NZ_JBEXKU010000071.1, forward strand.
AGTGCCCGCAGAGCGTGGCGTGCGAGTGGATCCCGGCGCCCTACGAGGAGTTCGGCGACAGCGACCCGAAGGACTACGGCAATCACGACAAGGCCGACCGGCCCCGCTCCCAGAAGATCGACTACATCATCGTGCACGACACCGAGGGTTCGTGGGACACGACGATCAAGCTGATCAAGGACCCGGAGTACGTCTCCTGGCAGTACACGCTGCGCTCCTCGGACGGACACATCGCGCAGCACGTGCCGGGCAAGGACGTCGCCTGGCACGCGGGGAACTGGTACGTGAACGCCAAGTCGGTCGGCCTCGAGCACGAGGGCTTCCTGACGGCGCCCGATGCCTGGTACACGGAGGCGATGTACCGCGCGTCGGCGCGGCTGGTGCGGTACCTGGCGAAGCGGTACGACATCCCCCTGGACCGCCGGCACATCCTGGGCCATGACAATGTTCCCGGACCGACGGCGACGACCGTCCGCGGGATGCACACCGACCCGGGTCCGTACTGGGACTGGGCCCACTACTTCCAGCTGCTCGGCGCGGAGCTGAAGGCGACCGCTGGGGCGCGCGGCGGCCTGGTGACCATCCTGCCCGAGTACGCGGAGCACCGGCCCACCTACACAAACTGCGAGAAGGCGGGCCAGGTCTGCCCGTCGCACGGCTCCGGCGCCGTACGGCTGCACACCCAGCCGAAGTCGGACGCGCCACTGGTCGAGGACATCGCTCTGCATCCGGACGACGGCCATGCGACGACCGGGGTCAACGACACGGGCGCCCGTGCCTCGACCGGACAGCAGTACGCGGTCGCCGGGCGCAAGGGCTCATGGACGGCGATCTGGTACCTCGGCCAGAAGGCCTGGTTCCACAACCCGAAGTCCCAGCCGACGGCCGTGGACGCCAAGGGGCTGGTCGCGACCCCGAAGGCGGGTAGGACGGACGTCCCGGTGTACGGCCGGGCCTATCCGGAGAAGGCGGCCTACCCGGAAGGCGTCCCGGTCCAGCTGGAAAGCCCGCTCCCGTACAAGCTGCTGTCGGGCCAGAAGTACGCGGTCGGACCCAAGACCAAGGGCGAGTACTACTGGGCCGTCACCTTCGATCCCTCGGGGCACAAGGTGATCCGAGGCAAGCAGGAGTTCTACCAGATCCAGTTCGGGCACCGGGTGGCCTTTGTGAAGGCCGAGGACGTGACCGTCAGCCGGTCGGACACCTAGAAGCTTCCCCGGCCTCCGAGAGCCGCCGTCCGGACCCGTCCGGGCGGCGGCTCAACCCTGCTGGAACATCTCCGCGGGCAGCGGTTTCAGCAGCTGGTAGAGGTCGTCGGTGATCGGCCGGTCCCAGCTGGCGATGGTGACCAGTACGCCGTCGCTGCGGTCGAACTGGGTGCAGGAGATCCGGCTCTCCGACACCTTGATGCGCCGCACGATCAGGAGGTTGTCCTCGTGCATCACCGGGGTGTCCTCGGTCTCGACGATATGCACCGGCTCGTCGTTGCCGAGTGCGGCGAGCAGCTGCGCCACCTCGAAAGGCACCTGGTCCTCGCCGATTTCCCGGGCCGGGGACCCCTCGGGCAGATTCCCGATGATCATGGCCGGGCCGCGCCCGCCGAACAGGTCGTAACGGAGGAAGACCCCCTGGCAGCTGCCGTCCGGGGCGGGTAGCAGTCCCGCGCCGAGATTGCCCGGCCAGTCGCTCGGGTCCATCGCGAGGACATCGAAGCCCGGCCCGGCGGGTGTGGCGGCGCTGCGGCGGCGGAGGAAGGACATGCCAACATGGTACGTGGCCGCAGGCCGCATACGTTCTGGGCCATGGGCCGACCGTGTCCGGCCCGAGCGCTCCCTAGACGGAGCGTGCCGCCAGGGAGTCGAGCAGCTCCACCGCCTGCGCCACCCGGTCGTACGGGACGAACAGGTGATCGTGGTGCAGGCCGGCCACCATATTGCAGCTGAGCCCGGCCCGGGCGAGCTCCACCGCGACGGCCGCGGTCAGCCCGACGGCGTCCAGCGCCGAGTGCACGCGCAGCGTGATCCAGCCCGCCACGTAGTCGTACGGCAGCTCCGCCGCGTCGGCATCCTCCTGCCGTACGACGAGGGTCAGGCCTTCGTCCTCGGCGACGGTGACCACGGCGGAGACACCGTCCGGGGGGCCGTCCGTCACGGCCGTGAACACATACCGGCCGGGGTTCAGATGGGGCCGCATTCCGCTGAGCAGCTGCGTCAGATCTCGCTCGCCCGTCATGATCACCAGTCTAGGCGGCGTGCCGTGCTGCGCGTCGTGCCGTTCCGACCGGGCACGGGACGAACCGCCCGGTCGACCGAAGGCAGTTCGTCCCGTGTCCGAGGATCAGGTGAGGTCGAATTCGCCGTCGCGGGCCCCGAGGACGAACGCGCGCCACTCCGCCGGGGTGAAGATGAGCGCGGGTCCTTCCGGGCTGCGGCCGTCCCGCATCGCGATATAGCCCTCGATGAAGGCGATCTGGACGTCGCCCGTCCCCTGACTGCTGGACTGCCACTCGGCGTTGCTCAGGTCGAGCTGGGGCTTCTTGAACCCCGCCAGCGGCTGTTGTGTGGTGCTGTCGGCCACGTCCGTGCTCCTCCCGGTTCGTCTACCTCGGTCAGCCTAGCGACCGGGGCGGGTGGCGCACAGGCCGCACGACACATCACGACAAGGGCGGTTCCGATCCGACCAGCCACATGGAGAAGAACTGTGCACCGCCGCCGTACGCGTGTCCGAGCGCCCGGTGTGCGCCGTCGACCTGGTGAGCCCCCGCACGCCCCCGGACCTGGAGTGCGGCTTCCGCGAAGCGGATCATTCCCGAGGCTCCGATGGGGTTGGCGGACAGCACTCCGCCCGAGGGATTGACGGGCAGATCGCCGCCGAGTTCCGTGACGCCCGACTCGGTGAGTTTCCAGCCCTCCCCCTCGGGGGCGAAGCCCAGGTTCTCCAGCCACATCGGCTCGTACCAGGAGAACGGCACGTACATCTCGACCGTGTCGATCTCCCGCCGGGGGTCGGCGATCCCGGCCTGCCGGTAGACGTCCGCCGCGCAGTCCTTGCCGGCCTGCGGTGAGACGAAGTCCTTGCCGGCGAACATCGTCGGCTCACTGCGCATGGCGCCGCCGTGCACCCAGGCGGGCGGGTACGGGGCGCGGCCGGCGCCCGCCCGGTCGGTCAGCACCATCGCGCAGGCGCCGTCCGACGAAGGGCAGGTCTCGGAGTACCGGATGGGGTCCCAGAGCATCGGCGAGGCCTGCACCTTCTCCAGGGTGATGCCGCGTTCGTGCAGATGCGCGTAGGGGTTCTTGAGGGCGTTGCGCCGGTCCTTGTAGGCGACGAGCGACCCGACGGTGTCCGGGGCACCGGTGCGCCGCATGTACGCCCGTACGTGCGGCGCGAAGAAGCCGCCCGCTCCTGCCAGCAGCGGCTGCTGGAAGGGGATCGGCAGCGACAGGCCCCACATGGCGTTGGACTCGGACTGTTTTTCGAAGGCGAGGGTGAGCACGGTCCGGCGGACGCGGGAGGCGACGAGCTTGGCCGCGACGAGGGCGGTGGATCCGCCGACGGAGCCCGCGGTGTGGACGCGGAGCATCGGTTTGCCGACCGCGCCGAGCGCGTCGGCGAGGTACAGCTCCGGCATCATCACCCCCTCGAAGAAGTCGGGGGCCTTGCCGATGACGACGGCGTCGATGTCCGCCCAGGTCAACTGCGCGTCCTCCAGGGCGCGTACGGCCGCTTCCCTCACAAGCCCGGCGATCGACACATCGCGGCGCGCGGCGACGTGCTTGGTCTGTCCGATCCCGACGACGGCCACCGGCTCCTTGTTCATGGTGTCTCCTTGATCGCTTCTCCAGGCCGCGCGGCGCAGAGGTGCGGGCATCGTGTTCGCGGCCCGGCGGCCGCGCGTCCGTCGCTCACGGCCGGGTCTCTCCTTCCAGGACGGCGACCAGGTTCTGCTGGAGGCAGGGGCCGGAGGTGGCGTGCGCGAGGGCACGGTCGGACTGCCCGCGGTGGATGCGGGCGGCCGCCTCGCCGAGCCGGATGAGCCCGGCCGCCATGACCGGGTTGGCGGCGAGCGGCCCGCCCGAGGGGTTCACGCGCACGCTGCTGTCCAGCCGCAGCGCCTTGCGCAGCACGACTTCCTGCGATGTGAAGGGGGCGTGCAGCTCGGCGGTGTCGACGGGCCGGTCGAATGCTCCGGCGCCTTCCGCGGCGAGGCGGGTCGAGGGAGAGTCGGTGAGATCCCTGACACCCAGGCTGTGGGCTTCGATGCGGTGGTCCATCCCCCTGATCCAGGCGGGCCGCGCGCACAGCCTGCGTGCCGTGTCGCCCGTGGCGAGGACCACGGCGGCCGCGCCGTCGCCGACGGGCGGCACATCGTGCTTGCGCAGCGGCTGGACGAGGTAGTCCTCGGCGAGGAGCGGGCCGGGGCCGGGCGACCCGCGCAGCTGCGCGTGCGGGTTGTCCGCGGCGGCCGTCCGGCTGCGGGCGGCGATCCCGGCGAGCTCCCGCTCGTCCGTGTCGCCGGCGTCGATGAGCGCCTGTGCCTGGAGCGCCGCCAGGGAGACGGAGTCGGGCCAGAGCGGGGCGACGTAGTACGGGTCGAGCTGGCGGGTCAGCACGTCCCGGACCTCGCCGGGCGAGGACTTGCCGTAGGAGTAGACGAGAGCGGTTCCGGACTCGCGGGTGAGCAGTTCGACCCACGCCTCGTAGAGCGCCCACGCGCCGTCCATCTCCACATGGGACTCGGAGACCGGCGGCCAGGCGCCGACCCCGTCGAGCGCCATGGTGAAGGAGAAGGCGCGTCCCGCGAGATAGTCGCTGGAGCCCGAGCAGGTGAAGTCGGTCTCTCCCGCCTCGAGGCCGACCTGTCCCAGTGCGCTCCTGAGGACGGGTATCAGCATCTCGACCTCGGAGACCTCGGCGGTGCTGCGCAGATGGTCGGTCTGGGCGAAGGCGACGATGGCGACATCGTTGGAGTACCGCATCAGAGCAGCTCCCGGTAGGTGTCGTAGTCGGCGTCGGGCTCGCCGGTCGGGCGGTAGTGGTCGGGGTAGCGGCCGTCGGCGGACCAGACCGGCTCGACCCGCATCCCCATCCGCACCTGGTCGTAGGGAATGCCCCCGATCCGCCCGTGCAGCGCGAGGTCCGCGCCGTCCAGGGCGATGTGCGCGTATATGTACGGCACTTCGATGTCGAGGTTCCTGGCTTTGATGTTGACGATGCAGAAGGTGGTGACGGTGCCCCGGGGGCCGGTCTCGACCTGCTCGTCGGTGGCGACTCCGCAGGTGGGGCAGGCACCGCGGGGCGGTACGTACACCTTGCGGCAGGACGGGCAGCGCTCGCCGAGCATTCTGTGGTCGGCGAGGGCGGCGAGGAAGCGGGTCTGCGCGCGTCCGGGCGAGTAGCTGTAGTCCAGCCGGGCGGGGGCGACGAGGCCGGTGACGGGGTCGGTGAACCCGCCGCTGTGCGGGCGGGGTTCGACGACGGCTCGGACGTCTTCGCCGTACGGCTCGAAGCAGGCGATGTCGGTGATGGCTCCGGTCCGCTCCCCGGCCCAGCGGATGCGTACCCGCATCCCGGTGCGTACGGCGCCGGGTCCGGCGGCGTCGAGTGCGTGCAGCAGTCCGGTGCCTGCGCCGTCGAGGCGGACCAGCACCCAGGCGAAGGGGTGCTGGAGCGGCTGGCCGCGGCGCGGTGCCGGGTTCCACGCCCAGGTGGTGACGGTGCCTGCCGAGCCGACCTCGACCAGTTCGCGCACTTCGCACGCGGTCACCGGGTCGTACTCGACGGGCGGTACGAGCACCCGGCCGTCGCTCGCCCTGACGCCGAGCACCGTCTCCTCGCGCAGCCCGGTGAGGAACGCGCTCTGGACCGGGCCGAGCGAGCGGGTGAACGGGAACTCGATCACGAGTGGAGCGCTGAGGACTCCGGACATGAGGTCTCCTTCGCGGCTCAGGCTCGCCGGTAGACGGGAGGCCGCTTGTCGGCGAAGGCGCGGGAGCCTTCCTTCGCGTCGGCGGTGTCGAAGACGGGCCAGCCGCGCTCGAGTTCGCGCTTCAGGCCCTCGGCCTCGGCCAGCTCCGCGTTCTCGTACACGCTGGCCTTGACGGCCTCGACGGCGAGCGGGCCGTTGGCGTTGACCAACTCGGCGGTCTCCAGGGCCATCTCCAACGCGGCGCCGTCGCGCACCACATGCCCGATCAGACCGATCCGCATCGCCTCGGCGGCGGTGTAGGGGCGTCCGGTGAGCAGCATCTCCAGGGCGTGGGTGCGCGGGATCTGGCGCGGCAGACGGACGGTGGAGCCGCCGATCGGGAACAGCCCGCGGCGGACCTCGAAAAGGCCGAAGGTGGCAGCCTCACCCGCGATACGGATATCGGTGCCCTGGAGGATCTCGGTACCTCCGGCGACGCAGTGGCCTTCGACGGCGGCGATCACGGGTTTGCGCGGCCGGTGGTGCCGGAGCATGGCCTTCCAGTGCAGATCGGGATCGGCCTTCAGCCGGTCCCGGTAGCCCTGCCCGTCCATGCCGTTGCCCGCCAGGGCCTTGAGGTCCATTCCCGCGCAGAAGGCCCCGCCCGCGCCGGTCAGCACGATCGACCGAATGCTGTCGTCCTCGTCGGCCTCCAGCCAGCCGTCGTACAGCCCCACCAGCATCGGCAGCGAGAGCGCGTTCCTGGCCTCCGGCCGGTTGAGGGTGATCACCAGCGTGGCGCCTGAGCGCTGCACGGTGAGATGTTCCGTCCCGCCAGCCATGGCAGTCCTCCCGTCTCGAGACCTGGTGCCCCTCCCGGCAACGTTCGCCCCGTCGCGCCGCCCGGCACCCACTCCCCACCCTTCGGCCGGGTGGGGGTGCCCCCAGCCGCGTTGGCCGGAAGCCCCGGTAGCTCCGCTACGAGGGCTTCCGGCCCCCTTGCGATCGCATGTACGGGACGAGCTCCGTGACGGGCAAACGTTGCCGGTGCGGCACTAGAACAGGTTGCAGTAGGCGGACGCCCACTTCAATAGTTTTCTGACTCCCAGTCAGGTTTCTTCGGCAGTGAGTCTTCCCACCTGTGTCCCGTAGCGCTCTAATGACCGCCGAGCCGATGACGGTGCTTCCCGGGGGCCGCCCGGGAAGCACGGCCGGGTCAGGAGGAGACGTGGAGTTCAACCTTGCCGACCTGTTCGAGTCCGTCGTGGACGCGGTCCCGGACCGTGAGGCGCTGGTATACATCGATCACCCCGGCACCGGTGCCGAGCGCCGGCTGACGTACTCCGGGCTGGACGCGGCCGCCAACCGCCTCGCCCACCATCTGGCCCGCAGCGGGATCGCGCCCGGCGAGCACGTCGGTCTGCACCTCTACAACGGGGTCGAGTACCTCCAGACCGTGCTGGCCTGCCTGAAGATCAGCGCGGTGCCCGTCAACGTCAACTACCGGTACGTGGAGGACGAGCTGGTCCACCTCTACCGGGACGCCGACCTGGCCGCGCTGGTCTTCGACGCGGAGTTCACCGGGAGAGTCGCCGCGGCCCTGCCACGGACGACACGGCTGCGCCATCTGATCCGCGTCGGTGCGGCCCCGGACGGTGTCCGCGGGCCGGGCATCCCCGTGGTGCCCTTCGCCGAGGCCGAGGCGTCCGGGCCGGCCGGCCGCGGCTTCGGGCCGCGCTCCGCCGATGACCGGTTCATCATCTACACCGGCGGCACCACCGGGATGCCCAAGGGCGTCATCTGGCGCCAGGAGGACCTGTTCTTCTCCGGCATGGGCGGCGGGGCGCCGACCGGCGAACCGGTTTCGCGGCCCGAGGAGCTGGCCGAGCGCGCCGCCGCGAGTGGCGAGGGCCTCGTGTTCTTCCCGGCCGCTCCGCTGATGCACGGCACCTCCACCCTCACCGCCTTCATCGCCTTCCACTTCGGGCAGAAGGTGGTGATCCACCGAAAGTACCTGCCGGAAGAGGTGCTGCGCACGGTCCAGCGGGAGAAGGTCACCAGCGTCTCGCTGGTGGGCGACGCGATGCTGCGTCCGCTCGTCGATGCTCTGGCGGGCCCGCTGAAGGACACCGACTGCTCATCGCTGTTCAGCGTCAGCAGCTCCGGGGCGATCCTGTCCGGAACCGTACGGGACCAGTTCGGTGCGCTCGTGCCCCATGCGGTGCTGCTGAACAACTTCGGCTCGTCGGAGTCCGGTTTCAACGGGACCGCGACCGACGACACGGGCCAGGACAAGGCCTTCCGGCTGCGGGTCAACTCCCGTACGACCGTGGTGGACCCGGCCACGCTGAAGCCGGTGGCAGCGGGCGAGCCCGGCCGGATCGCGCAGCGCGGCCGGGTGCCGCTCGGCTACTACAACGACCCGCGGAAGACCGCCGAGACGTTCTTCGAGGCGGACGGCGCGCGGTGGGTACTACTGGGCGACATGGCGACGGTGGACGAGGACGGGGTCGTGACCGTCCTCGGCCGGGGCTCGCAGTGCATCAACACCGGAGGCGAGAAGGTCTATCCGGAGGAGGTCGAGCGGACGCTCAAGGCGCATCCGGATGTGTACGACGCGCTGGTCGCGGGCGTGCCGGACGAGAAGTGGGGCAGCCGGGTGTCGGCCGTGGTGCAGGTCCGCGAGGGCGCCGCCGCTCCGACGCTGGAGGACATCCAGACGCACTGCAGGGCCCGGCTCGCCGGATACAAGATCCCGCGCGGCCTGGTCATCGCCCAGCGGATCCAGCGCTCGCCCAGCGGCAAGGCGGACTACCGCTGGGCGCGCGCCGTCGCTGCCGAAGGCCGCGGGTGACCGCGCCCCGTACAGGCCGGTTCAGACCATGGCGGCCTTGGCGAACTCCGCGAGGAGCGCTCCGTCGAAGGCCTTGAGGTCGCCGGGCTTGCGGCTGGTGATCAGGGTGTTCGGGCCGTCGGTGCAGACCCTGACCTCCTCGTCGACCCAACTGCCCCCGGCGTTCCGGATATCGGTCCTGACGCTGGGCCAGGAGGTGAGGGTGCGGCCGCGCACCACATCGGCCTCGACCAGGGTCCAGGGCGCGTGGCAGATCGCAGCCACGGGCTTGCCCGCGTCGAAGAAGCTCTTGACGAAAGCCACGGCGCGGCCGTCGAGCCGCAGGAAGTCGGGGTTGGCGACGCCACCGGGCAGTACCAGCCCGTCGTACTCCCCGGCCGAGGTGTCGCGGACGACCTGGTCCACCGGGAAGGTGTCGGCCTTGTCGAGGTGGTCGAAGGCCTGGATCCGGCCCGGCTTGGTCGAGACGAGCTCGGGAGTGCCGCCGGCCTCGGTCACCGCTTGCCACGGGTCGGTCAGCTCGACCTGCTCGACACCCTCCGGGGCCACGAGGAAGGCTACCTTCACGTTTCTCACGTCCTCTCGGGACTGGGGCGATGATGTGCTCCGGTTACGCACCGACGCCTTCCCGGCCATACAGGGATGAAACGGGCCCGGAGGCATCTCCCATCCCTCAAGGCACCCAGACACCACATGCCCCGTGGACCCCGCAAGCACTCTCAGGCACCGCAGGCACGTCAGGCACGTCAGGCACTAGTCGACGTTCTCGACGATCATCGTCCCGTCGAAGACGCCGAGGCGCTCGCGGTAGAGCTCCATCGGCACACCGTTCGGGTCGTGCAGATACAGGCTCTCCTCCACACCCCGGTCCGGACCCGCGTACTCCACGCCGGCCTCGTCGAGTGCCTTGCGGGCCGACTCGTACTGCTCGTCGCCCACCGACAGGGCCAGGTGCTGCACCCCGCCGACCGTCTCGGCGAACGGCGGGTGGTCGTGGCCGGGGAAGTCGAAGAAGCCGAGCAGATTGCCGTGGCCGATGTCGAAGAAGAAGTGCGTCGAGCCGCGGTAGTCCCGGTTCTCCACGATCTCGACCAGCGGAAAGCCGAGGAACTCCTGGTGGAAGCGGATGGTTTCCTCGACGTCCCGGCAGACGAACGCGATGTGGTGGATTCCGCGCGCGATGGTCACCGGCCGGTCCTGGCCCTCCCGGAGGTACCGAGCGCGCAGCTCCTCGCGGCGCGCTCGTACGGCCTCCAGTGCGGCTCCCTCGGGCTGGGGCATCCCGGGCCTCCTCCAACAGAAATGATTGCGGACTCAACTACTAAGCCTATGCCTGTCCGCAACCCGGAGGACTCACCGGGAGATCGCCGCCCGCGGGGCGGCCCAACTCAGACGGCGCGTTCCCGCCCTTCCCAGTACGGCTCGCGCAGCCGCCGCTTGTAGAGCTTGCCGTTGGGATCGCGGGGCATGGCCGCGATGAAATCCACGGACCTGGGCCGTTTGAAGCCCGCGAGCCGCTGCTCGCAGTGGGCCAGGATCGCCGCGGCCAGCTCCTCCCCCGGCTCCTGGCCGTCGGCAGGCTCGATCACCGCCTTGACCTCCTCACCCCAGTCGTCGTGCGGGATGCCGAAGGCGGCGGCGTCCGCGACCGCCGGGTGGGCGAGGAGTGCGGACTCGATCTCCGCCGGATAGATGTTGACCCCGCCGGAAATGATCATGTCGATCTTGCGGTCGCGGAGGAAGAGGTAGCCCTCCTCGTCGAGACATCCGAGGTCGCCGACGGTGAAGAAGTCGCCGATGCGGTTCTTCCGCGTCTTGATCTCGTCCTTGTGATAGCTGAAGCCGCCCGTGCTCATCCTCATGTAGACCGTGCCGAGTTCACCCGCGGGCAGCCGCCTCCCTTCGTCGTCGTGGATCGCCAGTTCGCTGATGGGCCAGGCTCTGCCGACGGTCCCGGGCTTCTTGAGCCAGTCCTCGGCCGTGGCGAACGCGCCGCCGCCCTCGCTCGCGGCGTAGTACTCCTCGACGCAGTGCCCCCACCAGTCGATCATCGCTCGCTTGACGTGGTCGGGGCAGGGCGCGGCGCCGTGGATGGCGTGCCGCATCGAGGAGACGTCGTACGCGTTCCGGACGTCTTCCGGCAGGGCGAGGAGCCGGTGGAACTGAGTGGGGACCATGTGCGTGTGCGTGCAGCGGTGACGGTCGATCAGCCGCAGCATCTCCTCGGGCGCCCAGGAGTCCATCAGGACGAGCCGGTGCCCGATGTGCAGGGCCGCGCCCGCGAATTGGAGCGGTGCGGTGTGGTAGAGCGGCGAGCAGACCAGATGGACGTTGTCGTCGAAGGGCTGGATGCCGAAAATTCCGAGGAGGCCGCCGAGGGGGGCCTCCTCGGGAAGCAGACCGGTCAGCGGGCGCCGGATGCCGCGCGGGCGGCCGGTGGTGCCGGAGGTGTAGTTCATGACCCAGCCCAGCGTGCGGTCCTCGGGCGGCGTCCCGGGCTCTCCCGCGGTCAGTTCCTCGTACGGCCGGAAGCCCTCCACCGAGCCGATCGCGTACCGGTGGGTGGCGGGCAGCCCCGCTTCGTCGGCGGCCGCCTGCGCCGCCGCGCCGAAGCGCTCATGCGCGATGAGGGCCTTCGCCCCGGAGTCCGAGACGATCCAGGCGATCTCCGGGCCCATCAGATGGTGGTTGACGGGTACGAGATACAACCCGGCCTGGGAGGCGGCGAGATAGGCGGTGAGGAACTCCACGCACCCCGGCAGCACGACCGCGAAGGCGTCCCCGCACCGGAGCCCGGCCGCGCGCAGGCCGTGCACCAACTGGTTGGCCGCGGCGTGCAGCCGTCCCGCGGTCCACTCCTCGCCGTCGGGGGCGGTGAGAATCCCGCGGTCGGGATCCTGGGTGGCCTGGGCCCAGAAACCATTGGGCACTTGGGACATGGGTCGTCCTCCTCAGCTTCGTCCGGCGATCCGGTTGATGCGGTCGATGGCACGCTCGAAGCCGCTCGTCAGGTCGTCGAAGACGGCCTGCACACTGCGCTCGGAGTTCATCCGGCCGACGATCTGGCCGACCGGGGTGCCCAGCAGCGCGTCGACCTCGTACTTCTGGATACGGGAGACCGCCTCGGCGACCAGCAGGCCTTGCAGCGGCATGGGCAGCGGGCCAGGGCCCGACGGGTCGTCCCAGGCGTCGGTCCACTCGGTGCGCAGCTGACGGGCCGGCTTGCCGGTGAGGGCGCGGGAACGGACGGTGTCCCCGGAACCGGCGGCGAGCAGCTTCCGCGTCAGGGCTCGGGAGTGCAGTTCGGCCTCTTCGGTGGTCAGCCAGATCGAGCCGAGCCAGACGCCCTGCGCGCCGAGGGCGAGCCCGGCGGCGATCTGCTCGCCGGTGCCGATGCCGCCGGCGGCGAGGACGGGGAGCGGGCCGACGGCGCGTACCACCTCGGGGGTGAGGACCATGGTGGCGATCTCGCCGGTGTGGCCGCCGGCCTCGTATCCCTGGGCGACGACGATGTCGATGCCCGTTGCCGCGTGGGCTTCGGCGTGCTTGGCGCTGCCGGCCAGGGCGGCGACGAGGATGCCGTGGCCGTGGGCCCGCCGGATGACGTCGTCGGGGGGCGAGCCGAGGGCGTTGGCGAGGAGTGCGATGGGATGGTCGAACGCGATGTCGAGCTGAGAGCGGGCGACCTGCTCCATCCAGCCGGTGATGCGCCAGCCGGAGGCCTCGCCCTCGGCGAGTTCGGGCACGCCGTGCCGGGCGAGGGTGTCCTGGACGAACCGGCGGTGCGCGGCCGGGATCATCCTCTCGACCTCGGCTTCCGTCACGCCCTCGACCTTCTTGGCGGGCATGACGACGTCGAGGCCGTACGGCTTGCCGTCGGTGTGCCGCTGTATCCAGTCGAGGTCGCGGGCCAGATCGTCCGGAGCGCCGTAGCGGACCGCGCCGAGCACGCCGAGGCCGCCCGCCCGGGTGATCGCGGCGGCCACGGCGGGGAACGGCGTGAAGCCGAAGACGGCGTGCTCGACTCCCAGTTTCCTGCTCAGCTCCGTCTGCACCGAGGTCTTCCTCCCCATCGCCGGGCCGTCCCCCGGGTCGGCACTCCCTGGGCGGCAGGATGCCGCAGAGGCCGGGACGAGGGAAGAGCATTTCTGATGTAGCGTCAGATTCTTGGGAGTCTTGACAGCGCCCCGGCGCGGGAAGAAAGTTCCGCCGATGAACCGACTGTCCGAAAGACGGGAGCGCGGCGCGCTCGGCCTGGAGACGACCGTCGCCTCCTACCTCCCCGCGTTCGGCGCCGCGGGCAAACAGGCCATCACCATCCGCCAGTTGCTCACCCACCTCGGGCTTCCGGCACCGATCTGAAGTTCTTCGATCAGCCGACCTGGGAGCAGAAGCTCCAGCTGCTCTGGAACGAGGCACCGCTGAACCCTCCCGGCACGAAGTACCTCTACTCGGATCTCAACCTCATCACCCTCCAGATCGTCCTGGAGCGGATCACCCGCCGCACGCTGGACGTGCTGACCGAGCGGTACGGAACTGAGCGGTACGGGCAGAGCCGCAGGGAGCGGGCTGTAGACACAGCCCCACGCGACCGGGCCTGCGGGAAGCCCGGACGCGCACGGACCGGACGCGCTACCGCCCCAACGCCGCCATCGCGGCATTGTGGCCCGGGATCCCGCTCACCCCGCCGCCGCGGACCGCTCCCGCGCCGCACAGCAGTACGTTGGCGTGGCTCGTCTCCACACCCCACCGGCCGGTGGTCCCGGTCGCGCAGGGAAAGGCCAGGTCCCGGTGGAAGATGTTCCCGCCGGGCAGCCCGAGGTCACGCTCCAGGTCCAGCGGCGTCTTCGCCTCGATGCACGGCCTGCCCTCCGCATCGGTCGCCAGACAGTCGGCGATCGGCTCGTCGAGACAGGCGTCCAACTGGGCGAGCGTGGACGTCAGCAGTTCATCGCGTACGGCGTCCTCGTCGCGCTCGAACAGCCGGGCCGGAGTGTGCAGTCCGAACAGGGTCAGGGTCTGATAGCCCTGCGCGACCAACTCCGGGCCGAGGATGGACGGGTCGGTCAGCGAGTGGCAGTAGATCTCGGACGGCGGAGCGTCCGGCAGCTGCCCGGCCGCCGCCTGCCGGTAGGCAGCCGCCAACTGCCCGTATCCCTCCGCGATATGGAAGGTCCCGGCGAACGCCTCGCGTGGGTCGGCGTCACGGTCCCGCAGCCGTGGCAGCCGCCTCAGCAGCATGTTCACCTTCAGCTGCGCGCCTTCGGGCCTCGGTGCGGGCGGCTCGTCGCCGAGCAGCCCGGCGAGCGTCTGCGGTGAGGCGTTGACCAGCACCTGACGGGCGGCCACGGTCCCCTCCCGGCCGTCGCCGCGGTACGTCACCTCGGCCCGTGTGCCGTCTGTCGCGACGGCGGCCGCCTCATGGCCGGTGACGATCTCCGCGCCCGCCGCACGCGCCGCCCCGGCCAGCGCGTCGGTGAGCGCGCCCATGCCGCCGACCGGCACGTCCCAGTCGCCGGTACCGCCGCCGATCACGTGATAGAGGAAGCATCGGTTCTGCCGCAGGGTCACGTCGTGCGCGTCGGCGAAGGTGCCGATCAGCGCATCGGTGAGGACGACACCACGCACCAGGTCGTCCTCGAACGCCTCCTCGACGGCGATGCCGAGCGGCTCCTCGAACAGGGCCTGCCAGGCCGTATCGTCCGCGATCCGCTCACGCAGCTCCTTGCGCGTCGGCAGCGGCTCGGTGAGGGTCGGAAAGACCCGCTCCGCCAGCCGCTGTGTCCTGCCGTAGAAGCGCTGCCAGGAGGCGAACTCCCGCTCGGATCCGGTGAGCCGGGCGAAGGCCTCGCGGGTGCGGGCCTCGTTCCCGCTGTCCACCAGCAGCCCGGTGGCCCGGCCGTCCCGCACTGCGGGGGTGTACGAGGAGATGGTCCGCTTGCGTACGGCGAAGTTCAGCCCCAGCTCCCGCACGATCTTCTGTGGCAGCAGGCTCACCAGATAGGAATAGCGCGAGAGACGGGCGTCGACCCCGGCGAAGGGCCGGGTGGAGACCGCGGCTCCGCCGGTGTGGTCCAGCCGCTCGAGCACCAGCACGCTGCGGCCGGCGCGGCCGAGATAGGCGGCGGCGACCAGACCGTTGTGGCCTCCGCCGATGATCACTGCGTCGTACGAGTCCTTGGCAGGCATGCCTCTTGCTAACACGGAGTGCACCCGCTGCGCAGCGGTCGGACGCGACATGATCCCCCGACGGAAGCGACCGGCACGTACGCGGCCGGGCCGAGGACCGGACCACAGCGGCCTCCGCGCGCCGGTCCTCGGGCCGCTTGCCGCTGTCCCGGCTCCGCTGCCTAGCCGCCGCGCGTGCCACGCTGCTGCCGCAGGGCGGCGACCATGCGGTAGAGCTCCACGGCCTCCGCCGACCGGCCCAGCTGCTCCAGGCAGTGCGCCTCGTCGTTCCGGCTGGTGAGGGCGTCGGGGTGGTCGGCGCCCAGAACGCGTTCGCGCGCGGCGGCCACCCGGCGGTAGACGGTGAGGGCGTCGGACCAGCGGCCCAGCCAGCCCAGGCCGACGGCCACCTCGCGGCGGCTGACGAGCGTGTCCGGGTGGTCCGGGCCGAGCACCCGCTCGCGGATGGCGCATACGTCCCGCGCCTCGGCCAGCGCTTCCTCCCAGCGGCCGAGCCGGCCGAGGTTCACCCCGAGGCCGTGCCGGGCCCGCAGCGTCTCCGGGTCGGCCGCGCCCTGCTCCCGCGTACGGTCCGCCACCAGTTCGCGGTAGAGCGCCAGCGCCTCCGCGCTGCGCCCCAGCCGGCCGAGGCTGATACCGACCTCGTACCGGGCGGCCAGCGTATCGGGGTGCACGGGACCGAGGGCCTGCCGCCGGGCCTCGGTGACCTCGCGATACGTGTTCAGGGCCTCGTTCCACCGGCCCAGCCGGCCGAGGGCGTAGGCGACTTCGTAGCGGGTGACGAGGGTGTCCGGGTGGTTCGCGCCGAGGACGCGGGCGCGGGCGGCGGCCACGTCACGCGCCATCTCGTAGGAGTCCTCCAGTCTCCCGAGCCTGCTGAGGTTGAAGGCGAGATTGTGGCGGCAGCGCAGGGTGTCGGGGTGGTCGGAGCCCATGGTGCGGTCCCGGGCGGCCAGCACCGCCGCGTACACCTGGTGGGCCTCGAAGTGCCGGCCGAGCTGGCCGAGAACGTACGCGGTCTCCTGGCGGGCCGCCAGCGTCTCGGCGTGGTCGGGTCCGAGGACGCGCTCACGGCCGGCCGCGACGCGGCTGTACTCGCGGAGCGCGTCGGCGGGGCGGCCGAGCCTGCTCAGGGTGAAGCCGACTTCGTACCGGCTGGCGAGCGTGTCGGGGTGTTCGGGGCCCAGGGCGTGCTCGCGCTCTGCGGCGACCGACCGGTGCACTTCCCCGGCCTCCTCCCAGCGGCCCAGACGGCCGAGGCTGAGCCCGGCGTTGTGCCGGTTGGCCAGTACGGCCAGCAGTTCCGGCGGCGGGGTGGGCCTGTCCCGTTCGGCCGGGGGCGCGTCGGCGGTTCGCGGGTCGGTGGCGGCGGTCCACTCGCCGGTGAGCCCGGCGGAGGGATCGGGCCGCGGGCTGTGCACCGCCAGGCTCATGTGCGCCTTGGAGCCCGTGGTCATCCCGCGGGCCCAGCCCGGCAGGCGGGGCCACGACCCGGAGGGCACAGCGGGCGACGGGGCGCGGAGTCCGTCGTGAGCGCCGTCCTCGAAGGCCGGTCCCGGGGCGGGGCTCACGGCGGGGGTGCGGGTTCCGGCCCGGTGCGGAACCTCCGCCCCGGGCCTCAGCAGCGCGACCGTACCGGGCACGGAGCGCCGGTGCGGGTGCAGGACGGCCGTGATCCGCTCGCTCAGTTCCGATGCCTCGTCCGGCCGGTCGTCGGGGTCCTTGGCGAGCAGGTCGAGGACGATCCGCTCCAGGAACTCGGGCAGCTCCGGCCGGTGGTTCCGCAGCGGCTCGGGCGGGGTGTCACGGTGGCCCACGAGGACCGCCCAGGCGTCGCCGAGGTCGAAGGGCGGGGCGCCGGTGGCGATCTCGTACAGCACACAGCCGAGCGAGTAGAGATCGCTGCGGTGGTCGACGGCGTCGCCCGCGATCTGCTCCGGGGACATGTAGTGCGGGGTGCCCATGGCGATGCCGGTGCCGGTGAGCCGGGCCGTGAAGCCGATGTCATGGCCCAGCCGGGCGATACCGAAGTCGCAGATCTTCACGGTGCCGTCGGCGATCCGCATGATGTTGGCGGGCTTGAGGTCGCGGTGCACGATGCCCTGCCGGTGGGTGTAGGCGAGGGCGGCGGCGACCTGGTCGGCTATCTCCACGACATCCGGCACCGGCAGCGGGTGCTGCTTGTTGTCGTCCAGCAGCTGGCTGAGGTTGCGGCCGTCGAGCAGCTCCATCACCAGATAGAGCACGCCCTCGTGCTCGCCGAAGTCGTGGACGACGGTGACTCCGCGGTGTTGCAGCGCGGCGGCGACCCGGGCCTCCCGCCGGAACCGCTCCCGCAGCACCCGGGTGAAGGACTGGTCGTGCTGCGGGCCCATCGGCTTGAGGCATTTGACGGCGACGTGGCGGCCCAGCGACTCGTCGCGCGCCCGCCACACCTCACCCATGCCCCCGCGCCCGATCTGGTCGAGCAGCCGGTACCGGCCCTGGATCAGCCTGGTTTCCGCCATCGCGTGCCGCCGCCCCCGTCATGTAGCTGCGCCCTCCCCGGCTCGTCCAGTATGGCGGCCCGGGTGCAAAGCTTGTAGGGCGACGGTCGGGCATCGGGCCCGAGCCGGGCCATCGCCTTCCGAATGTGGCCCGGCGGCAGCTTCCAGCGCAGTTCGGCGGGGACGGCCCGCAGTACGTTTCCGGTGGCCCGCAGCTGCCTGGTGACGGTCGCCTGGGCGGGCGCGGGACGGCCGTAGAGCCGGTGGGCGTACGGCGGCAGTGTGGCGTAGGCGAGTGAGGCGACGCGCCGCCAGACGATCTCGCGCGCCGGGACCAGCAGGGCGTGAACGGGCGGGCGGCGCAGAAAGGCGTCGACGTCGAACGCCTCGGCGCCCGCGGCGAGTTCGGGGCGTACTGTCTCGAAGTAGTCGGCGAGCTGGGCGGAGTCGGCGGGGACATGGGCCGGTTCGAGACCGACCAGCCGTGCGGACGCACGGTGCTCGTCGATGTAGCGGTCGGCCTGGCGGTCGCTCAGCGGGAAGCCGGAGCGGCGCATGACGTGGAGGTAGGAGTCGACCTCGGCGCAGTGCACCCAGAGCAGCAGCTCCGGCTCGTCGACGCCGTAGCGCTCGCCGGAGTCCGGGTCGGTAACGGTGATGCGCCGGTGGATGTTCCGGACCCGGGCGCCGGCCTTCTCGGCGGCTTCGGTGGTGCCGTAGGTGATGGTGCCGACGAAGTTCGCGGTGCGCAGCAGCCGTCCCCAGGCGTCTTTTCTGCCCGCCTTTCTGTCAAACGCCGTGCTGTTCTGGGTGACGCCGCGAACGGCACGCGGGTGCAGCGCCTGGAGGTACAGGGCGCGCACCCCCGCGATCCACATCATGGGGTCGCCGTGCATCTGCCAGGTGACCGAGTCGGGTCCGAAGAGGCCCGGGTCGGCGTCGCTCATGGCCCCACCTCCCGATGGGGAGGTTAATGGCATACGTCCCGGTGTGACCAGCATTTCTAGTTGGCACTTGACATCTCGTCTGACCTGCAGTGATGCCAACTAGGTGGGCAGCCCGCAGCCAGAAGTAGCAACTCTTCTTGGCACCGTCGTACATGAGAACCCCCAGAAAAGGGGCAAAGGGTCAGTTGCGCGCAGCGTAACGCCGCGCACCGACCACCGCATGGCTGCGCGCCTCGGGTATCCCAGCAGAGGCGAGGACCCCTGCCAGCGGACATCACGGCCCGGCGCGGTGATGTCCGGGGCCGGCTCCGCCGGAGGGCAACACCAGCTCCGCCAGCTTCAGGAAGGCGTTCACGGTGGCCGCGCGCAGCTGGTTCAGCTTCCAGCCGGGGGACTGCAGCGCGGCGTCGAAAGGGACGTGCACCACCTGGGCCGGATCGACGAGCAGGTTCCGGACGGGGTCTGCCGGCAACGGCCGCCCAGAAGGGCCGCCGAGGTCGGTGGCCACCACGATCGCGTCCCGGGCCAACCCGTCCCGTCCGGTCTGCCGCAACTCGTCGAGGACGCGTGCCGCCGCATCCACGAACCAGTGAGCGGTACCGCAACACAGGATCAGCCGGTCCGTGCAGTCCAAGAGGGCACCGGTCGTTCCGTCCAGGCGCAACGGGGCCCAGTCGGTCAGTACGAACGGGTAGTAGGGGGCGGTCTGCTGCAGCACGCGCGCGTATTCGTGCGCGTGTGCGGGATTGGGGGTGTAATGGCCCTTACGGTGCGCTACCACTTCGAGGCCCGACGGCAGACGGGTGGTGCGGGCGCGGATCTCCTCGTACGAAGGGGCGTCCGGCAGGGCCACCAGATCCCGTACGACCGCTGCGTTGCGGCGCGTGAGGAAGGCGTCAAGCGATCCTTCGGAGGCGGCGCCGTCAAGGGCCAGGACGGGCTCGCCGCGTACCGAGGCGAGCAGGGAGCCCAGCACCATGGTCGTGGTGGCTCGTCCGCTGTAATGGTAGGCGCCGATCAGGGTCAGTCGCCTGCTGTGCGGCAGCGGCACGCGCAGCTTCTCCAGGCGCGTCTCCATCTCCCGGCGGACGGTCCCGAAGCGCGGCAGGCGCAGTCCGTGCCTGGCGGCGGAGGCTTCGAGGGCCGGTGGCGGAGTGAGCAGCACGGGCATCGAGGTCTTTGCCGCGGACGGCGAGAGCGAGGGCGTGGCATCCGCCTGGTGGAGGCGGGTCCGGGCCACGTACCGGGCGAGGAGTTCGGCGACCTCGCTCGCCGCGGGGCGTTGCGCCGCGTCCGCGTCGAGGCAGCGCAGCACGAGCTGCCGCAACGGTCCCCAGGTGTCGCCCTGCCACAGATGCATCCCCTCCGGCATGCTCGGCATGTCCCAGCCCGCCTTGCTACTGATGAGCTGGAGCAGCTCGCCGAGGGAGCGCACGTTGTCCTCGCGGGTGGGGGCCGGTCCGGAACCCACGTACTCCCCATCGACGGCGCAGTCCGACAGATCGCCGAGGGCTACGGTGCGCCGCAGGACGTAGACGCTGTCGGCGTTGAGGTCCGTCGGCACGAGTCCATTGACATGGCACAGGGCGAGAGCGTTCGCGAGGTAACAGCCGACCAGGAGCCCTCGCAACAGGTCGAACGGCGCGGTCCCGTTGAGCAGGGCACCGGTGAGGATTCTCCCGAGCCTCGGTGGCTGGGCGTTGGGGGCGTCCGTGTCCGCGATCGGAGCCATCGCCAGCCAGGGCGGGGAGTCCTCGAACCCGGTGGCTAGCAGCCGGGGGGCGTACTGCCCCTGAAGGCGTGCGAGCGCTTCGGCCTCCACCTCGATCAACCGGGCGTTGGCCGCAGAGCGGTCGAGGCGGGGGACCCGCAGGACGGCGTTCCTCCCGCGCGTGTCGACGCCCCGGTAGACCATCGTCCGGTGCCCGCGGCGGCGGCCCCGCAGGTCGTAGCCGCCGAGTCTGCGGGGGTCGTCGTCGGTGAGGGGCTCCCAGTCGTCCGCGCCGGAGCCGTTCTGCCGGGACGGCCGGTTCAGAGGAAGCGTCGTGCCGCCTGTGGAGGAGACTCCGAAACGGGTGAGCAGTCGCCGTTCGACGCTGGTGAACGGCCGGCGTGAGCCGGGGATGTCGGCGGGCCCGTCGGGGTGTGCCAGCCAGGCAGGGAAGTCCGGGGAGTTGCCGGCGAGTTCCTCAAGACGGCGGCCGATCCGGCGGCTGGTGTGCAGGAGCTCGGCCGGGGGCACCGCGTCGAGCAGCACCGCTTTCGACTCGTCGGTGAAGTCGAAGATCCGGTGCTTGGCGGGAAACGGTCCCGGCACCGGGGCGGGGGACGGCCGGATCAGACCGCCGAGGAAGACCTCGGCGAGCTGGGAGGTGGTAGCGGGCCACGGCACCGCCTTCTGCACCAGACGCATGACCGGGACCGACAGCGGGGAGACCGCCGCCAGGTGAGCGGCAAGGCGGTACGCCTCGGGAGTCGCCGCGTCCCGGAAGTGCTGGGTGCTGCTCGCATCCCGCGAGGGGGCCACGGTCGCGTACCGGCCAGGGTGAGCCACCAGCGGCAGTTCCACGGTGGTGCCGGGCGAGGCGAGCAGGCGTGCCCATCTGCGCAGCGAGGCCGGTGTCGGTTCCAGGACGGGCACCGGTACGCCGTCGAAGCCGGCGATCCCCGGAGGCAGCACCGGGTCGATGATCTCCCAGGATGTGTTGGCGCCGCCGACCCGCCGGGTGGTGGCCTGCCAGTACTCGGCGAAGATGCCGGAAGCCTCCCACATGTCGGGCGGCAGGGTGTGCAGGATCGCGACAGGGCCGCGGGCTGCCTGCTGGGCCAGCAGGTCGTGCATGGTGCCGGCCCGCCAGGCTGCTCCCATACCGTCGCTGACGACCAGCAGGAGGGTATGGCCCGAAGGGTCGTTGACCGTGCTCAGCGGCAGTTTCGCGCTGTCGGGCCGGAACGGGCGCGCGTGCAGGAGCGGTTGGTGTGCGCTGCGGGTGTCCAGGCCGAGGACACGACTGGTGGCGAAGGCGCCCAGGCGTTCCAGCAGAGTGCGCAGCTCGGCGCCGAGGCGGTGCCACAGCAGCATGGACAGGCCGTCGTCGATGACGAGCACCAGGTTGAGCCAGCGCTCCCGCACGGGCCGCTCCACGACGTCGGCCAGTCCGGTCTCGGCCAGTGCGGCGGCCGTGCGCTCCTCGTCGATCTCCGTGCGGTGGCGGCTGTCGTGGCGGCGGCGCAACGGCCGCAGTACCCGGCCGAGCTCGAGCTGACCCGGGAGGGCCTTGTCCTCGGGGACGCGTACCGGCATGGCCTTGCGGGACTCCTGCCCCGAGAGCGCGTGCGTGGCTCTCGGGGGCGGGACCGGGTCCTGGCGTGCCGCCGCGTACAGCGCGGGGGAGGTGAGGTCGGGCAGGTCCGGGTCGTCCGCCTGCGGCGGGGACGGCTCGGGTGCGGTCCGGTCCGGGCCGGGCGGCGGTGACACTGGGAGGTGTGGCGCGGCCGATGGGTCCTGGTGGAGCGGTGCCCGAGGGCCGGACGGAAGACGGCGGGCCAGCCACAGCACGTCGAGGACCTGGTTCGCGTCCAGGTCGACACCGCCGGCCGACAGCACCCGCAGGGCCTCGGCGAGCCGCGCTCCACTGCCCGCCATGGTCACATGGCCCCGGTGAGCTGATGGAGTACGGCGTCCAGCAGACCTTCCGCGTTCAGGTCGACGCCGCAGGCGCGCAGGAAGACGGCGTTGAGCAACTGGTCGGTGGCGAGTTCGCCCGGGGCGCGCCGGCGCAAGAACGCCTCGATCAGATCGTCGGCCTCCCGCAGTGCCTCGTCACCGAGGTGTGCGGCGACGATGGCACGCAGCCGTTCGTCGTCGGGGACCGGCAGGTCGAGCCGGACGCAGCGGCGCAGGAAGGCGGGCGGGAAGTCGCGTTCGCCGTTGCTGGTGATGACGACGACGGGAAACTCGACGCACTGGACGAGCCCCTGCTGGACGACGACGGTCCCTCTGTGGTCGTGAGTCTGTACGTCCACCTCGGACATGTCCTCCGGGAGCCGGGTCAGCTCCGGGATGTCGAACACGCCCTCCTCGAAGACGGTCAGTAGGTCGTTGGGCAGGTCGACGTCGCCCTTGTCCATCTCGTCGATGAGCAGTACACGTGGAACGGCCGACGGGACCAGTGCCGTACCGAGCGGGCCGAGCCGGATGAACGTGCCGATGGACGGTTCGCGTTCGCCGCGGTCCCGGCTGAGCGTGGTCTCGCGCAGCCGGCCGATCGCGTCGTACTGGTACAGGGCGTCCTTGACGGTGGAGCGGCTGTTGACGGGCCAGCGCAGAAGCTCTCCCAGGCGCAATTCGTGCGCGATGGCGCGGGCGAGGGAGGACTTTCCGGTGCCGGCGGGTCCGGTCACCAGGAGCGGACGGCGCAGGTGCAGCGCGGCGTTGACGACGTCGGCGTGCTGTTGATCGATCAGGTACGGCAGTTCGGGACGCATCGACCGGACGGACGTGAAGCGCCGCCACGGCGGGGCCTGCGGGAGCGTGACGGCCCGGGGGGCGCCGTTGCCGCGGAAAAGGCGCCACTCGGCTTCCGGCGTGGTGGTCATGCGCTCTCCTGGGGTTCGGTCAGGTGCAGCCGGGGCACGGGGCGGTCGGCGTCGGCCCAGGCGAGAACCGGACGGCCGGGGAACTCGGGCGGACTGGCCTTGGCGTTCGCGCGGTAGGCGCGTACTCCGTCGGGCAGTTCTGGGGTGGCGACGTCCGCCATGCACGTGACGACGTCCGACGTGGTGTCCCGGACGCGGTCCCACACCACGACCGGTATGCCCAGGGCAAGGCAGACCTGCACGATGGTGTCCCGCGGGCCGGGGGGTAGGTCCACGGAGACGCGGACCGTGTCGAGTTGGTTGACAAGCCGGGCATAGAGCGTCTCCCGGTCCATGGGCTCGGAGACGACGAATGTCTTGCCCGAGTCCAGCCGGCTCCAGCGGCTGCGCCAGTGGGACTGGAAACGCCGGTTCCGGCGCAGGAGTTCGGGACAGTGCATGACCAGGGGGAATTCCACGCCGAGTGTGCCGGGCAGAATCTCGTCCGGGCCACCTGCCTCCCACTCGTCGACCGGCAGGTTGAGGTTGGTGCGGTCCACGAGCACCTCGACCAGAGGCGGTCGTTCCTCCTCGGCGGGAGGGGTGAGGGAATCGAGGACCCGCAGTACTTCGCGGGCGGCGGCCGATGCCGAGTACGATATGACGCTGTCCGCCGACACCTGTCGCAGCCCGGTGCCTTCGTCGCACCAGGTCCGCAACCGGTAGCGGCCCTGCTCGGCTTGTGTCACCTGCACCAGGACACGGACGCGCACGGAACGGTGACGCACCGCACGTGCCCATTCCTGGGCGTCGAACCGGCGCTCGCCCAGCGCCTCCCGCGCGATGCCGAGGCGCTGGGCCACTCCGTCCGCCCACAGGCGCAGCTCCGCCCGTCTGGGCGCCGAGCACAGCGCCCCGGCGTATTCCATGACGCGCAGAAGCGCCGGAACCCTGGGCTCCCCGTGGGGGGAGCTACCGTCCCCGGGCAGCGACTCCAGCTGTTCGAGCAGGGCTTCCAGGGTGTCCGCCCCGGGTAGGACGGCACGGCGCGGCAGGGCGGCGCGCACCACTTCGGGAAACCTCCCGAGCACGCTGTGGTCCATGGCTTCCAGGTGCTTGCGCAGCCCGGCACATTCCTGGGGCGACAGCAGCCTGGGGACAGGAGAGAGGGAGCCCGTGGTCAGTACCCGGTCGGCGGCGGACGGATTGTCCCGGCGCAGAATCCCGGAGAGCGCCGCGATCGCACGCGGATGGGTGAGGAGAAAGGTGGCGAATTCCTCGGCCGTGGGCGGGACCACGTCACTGCCGTGGCCTGCACCGCACAGACGGGCCAGCCGCCGGGCGTACAGAACGCGCTCGTTGGGCGAGGACAGGATGTCGTCGATCACCTCCGCCAGCAGCTGGAAGACGGGGTCCTCGGTGTCCACGGGAGCGGGTGTCACCCCGTCCAGGGCGCCCAGCGGACGGAGTTCGGCCTCGATGCTCTGCCAGGGGACGGCCCAGCTGCGCCGGATCAGATGCTGAGGGCTGTGGGGCAGGACTGTCCCGGTGACATCCCTGGGGGGCATGAAGTGCGCGACGACAAGCCCGACCACGGCTCTCTCCTGCCGGCACCACACCGGGCCGCCGCTGTAGCCGGGCCCGACCGCCATACCTGTGGCTTCACCGTCCAGGTAGGCCAGGGGACCGTGTAGGGATGCGACGGTGAGGCGGGCGAAGGTGGACGCGTGGCCGCCGCCGTGCCAGGCCCTCACGCTCTGGCCGACCATCATGGCGGCCTTGCCGGGAGCCACGGGCAGTTTCCCGGTCTGTCCACCAGTCCGCAGTACCGCCAGATCCCCAAGCCACTCGCCGTCCCCCTCGCGGACCGGGCCGCCGTCGCGGCTCCGAGGCGGAACCCAGTGCGAGACACGGACAACGTGCCGCTGTGGTTCGCAGTCGTCGTCGCCCAGTTCCACACAGATCTGGCTCACCCCCGGGGAACGGGGGTCGAACATGCTGCGTCCCAGGGCGTCATTGACGACGTGTGCACAGGTCAGCACGGTATCGGGACCGAGAACGACTCCGCCTCCCGCGATCTTTCCGTCCTCCGTCGGCCGGACGGTCACCATTCTCGGGGACGAGTCGTCGTCCGTGTCGTCGGCCGTCTTGAACCACCCCACGCGTCACTCCGCGGCAGGCGGCACATCAGGAGCGGGCGGCGCCGTGGCGGCGTCGGCCGGTTTCCAGCAGGCGGTGACGGTCAGGTGCGCCTGGCCCTTGCCGCCGACGATCCCCAACTTGAGGTCCTGCCCCACCTGGACGCCGAAGCTGACACTGACCTCCGTGGGCGGGTCGGGCACGGCGGCGACGGCATCGTGCACCTCCTGGAGCAGCGGGCCGAGCGGCTTGAGCGTGCCGCGCAGCGCTCCGGCCGCGAAGCCGGCGACGGTTCGTCCGCCGGTGGCCACCGGAACCGCTGTTCCCATGCCGTCCGGAAGATCCCCGTGGGTGGCGGAGGCCTCCGGCCCCGGAGCCGGCGCGAGGAGGAACCGGATGGGCGTGCTGTCGTCGAGTTCGAGATCAGGTGAAGTGGACACGGTGGGATTGTCCCCGGGAGACGGCACCTCACATGCGAATCGCACAACTCGGTTACGGTACCGATGCATTGGCCCGGCACCACCCTTGAGCCGAGTGATCGGACAGCGCATGACATCGTCCACGTCCCCCATCGGAGCTAGTCCGGTGGGGAGTTGCCGGGCAGTGACTCAGGGGTCGCGGAGCGTGCGCGAAGAGAGACCCCACTGTCGGGTCGATTCTCGTGTGGAGCGACGTCACGCAGGGCGAACATCTACTCAGCCCGACAGTCAAGGCCCTGCGTCGAAGTGGCACCGACGCGCGCAAAGCCTCAATTACGCAGGCATTTACTACAGGGACCTCCGCCAGCCGCGACTCATCCTCCGCCAACGCCTCGATCACTACGCGTCGCTCCTGGCGGAAGCCTGCGACGAAGAGCGTCCCCTGCAGATCGCGGTTGACGAGGCCATCGAGAACTGACCGTTCGCGGCATGGCGCCGGCCTGCGGCACGCTGGAGACGATCACGGTGCCAACCATCCGTGTTTTATGCCAACTGTAATTGCCCGTCACACCCGGTCAGCGGCGTACACGCGGCATCCCCAGCCCGATCCAGGAGATGATCTCGCGCTGGATCTCGTTGTTGCCGCCGCCGAAGGTGAAGATCACGGCACTGCGGTAGCCGCGCTCCAGCTCGCCGTGGAGCACGGCGGCCGCCGAGCCCTCCTTGAGGGGTCCCGCCGCGCCGACGATCTCCATCAGCCAGGCGTAGGCGTCGCGGCGGGCCTCGCTGCCGTAGACCTTGACGGCCGAGGCGTCCTGCGGGGTGAGCGAGCCCTGCTGGAGGGCGTCGACCATCTGCCAGTTGAGCAGCTTCATGGCGTCGAGCCGGGTGTGCGTACGGGCGAGGCGGCCGCGGACCCAGCCGAGGTCGATGACCCGGCGGCCGTCGGCGAGCTTGGTGTCGGCGGCCCAACGCTGGATGTCCTGGAGTGCGCGGATGGCCATGGTGCCGTGGGCCGCGAGGGTGACGCGCTCGTGGTTGAGCTGGGTGGTGATCAGCCGCCAGCCCTGGTTCTCCTCGCCGACGCGGCGGCTGACGGGGACTCGGACGTTCTCGTAGTAGCCGGCGGTGGTGTCGTGCGAGGCGAGGGTGTTGATGAGCGTGCAGGAGTAGCCGGGGTCGGTGGTCGGGACGAGCAGGATGGTGATGCCCTTGTGGGGCGGTACTCCCTCTTCGACCGGGGCGGTGCGGCAGGCGAGCCACACCCAGTCGGCGGTGTCGCCGTTGGTGGTCCAGATCTTCTGGCCGTTGACCACATAGCCGTCCCCGTCCCGGACGGCCCGGGTCTTCAGGGAGGCGAGGTCGGTGCCCGCGTCGGGTTCGCTGTAGCCGATGGCGAAGTCGAGCTCACCGGAGAGGATTTTCGGCAGGAAGTACGCGCGCTGTTCGTCGGTGCCGAACTGCATGATCGTCGGGCCGACGGTGTTCAGCGCCATCAGCGGCAGCGGTACGCCCGCCTGGGCGGCCTCGTCGAAGAAGATGAACTGCTCCATCGGGCTCATCCCGCGCCCGCCGTACTCGGTGGGCCAGCCGACGCCGAGCCAGCCGTCGGAGCCGAGACGGCGGATGGTCCGGCGGTAGAACTGCTTCCGGTCCGCGGGCCGGAGGTAGCGGGAGTGGGCGTGGTCGGGCACCAGCTCGGCGAAGTAGGCACGCAGCTCTGCGCGCAACTGCTGCTGCTCAGACGTGTATTCGAGGTGCACGGCCCCTCCTGGAGTGTCATGGTCCCTGCGGGCGCGCACAGACTAGAACTCGTTTCACTAATCTGGAAGGGGTCCGGGCTTGCGATAGACGTACACGGGTGAAGGGCCGGCGTCACCGGCGGATCCGTCCACCATCGCGCGCAGGAGCGCGTGGTCGCGAGACAGCCCGCAGGCGGGGTCGGTACGGGCGGCATCCCCGGTCAGCGCGTACGCCTGGCAGCGGCAGCCGCCGAAGTCGGTGTCCCGTTGGGAGCAGCTGCGGCACGGCTCGCTCATCCAGTCCGTGCCCCGGTAGGCGTTGAAGGCGTGGGAACGATCCCAGATCCAGTCCAGCGGACGGTCACGGATGTTCGGCGGGTCAAGGCCCGGCAGGGTGGCGGCCGCTGGGCACGGCAGGACGGTGCCGTCCGGGGCCACGGTCAGGGAGACGGCTCCCCAGCCGCCCATGCACGGCTTCGCCACGCCGTCGAAGTAGTCGGGGACGACCCACACCAGATCGGTCCGCCCGGCGAGCTGCGCCCGCCGGCGTTGGACGGTGTCCCGGGCGCGGGCGAGCTGGTCGCGGGTGGGCAGGAGCGCGGTGCGGTTGCGCAGGGCCCATCCGTAGAACTGGGTGTTGGCCAGCTCGATCCGGTCCGCTCCCCAGGCCAGGCCGAGTTCGACGATTTCGTCTACCGCGTCGAGGTTGTCGCGGTGCAGCACGACGTTGAGACCCAGCGTCAGACCCGCGTCCCGTACGAGGGCGGCGGCCCGCTCCTTCACCGCGAAGGACCGGCGGCCGGCGACCCGGTCGGAGGCCTCCGGCTCGGCGTGCTGCACCGACAGCTGGACGCTGCGCAGCCCCGCACCGACCAGCCCCGCGAGCCGGTCCTCGTCCAGCCCCGTTCCGCTGGTGACGAGCTGGGTGTAGATCCCGGCGGACTCGGCAGCGGTGACGATCGGCTCCAGGTCGGGGCGCAACAGCGGTTCGCCGCCCGACAGATGGGTGTGAACGACGCCGAATGCGCCCGCTTGCCGCATCACCTCTTCCCACTCTCCGGTGGACAACTCGCGTGAACGGCTGACCAGTTCGAGTGGATTGGAGCAGTAGGGGCAGTGCAGTGGGCAGGCGTGGGTGAGCTCCGCGAGCAGGGCCCACGGGCGCGCCGGAGCGGTCACCGCAGCCAGCCCTCCTCGCGCACCCGGTCGAGGAACTCCGGGACCTCGGTGGCCACGGGCGCGCCGGGGAAGCGCGCCTCCAGTTCCTGGACGATCTCGTCGACCCCCCGGCACCCGTCGCAGAGCCGGATGACGCTGCCCGCCGGGTCGTTCAGCACCACGACCCGCTCCGGCAGCACCAGCAGTTCCGCCTGGCGCACTCGGTCGTACCGGAGCACGACCGCGGGTGAGAGGGCGGGCCGCCACTCGCTCACGGCTGCTCCTTGGCGTCGGCGTGGTCCACGGCGTCGAGCAGCGACCACAGCACGTCGCATTTGAAGACGAGGGCGGCGACGGCCCTCTCCTGGTCCTCCTCGGAGCGTGCCCAGGACAGCACGAGACCGAGCGCTTCCCCGCTGTCCTGGCGGCCCTGGGTCTCCCGGGTACGGAAGTAGGCGAGCCCGCCGGTGTCGATCCACGGATAGTGGCGTTCGAACGCCTCGATCCGGGTGCGCATGATGTCCGGGGCGGACAGCTCCGTGAGGGAGGCGGCGACAGCCTCCAGCGGACCGCGCAGCCGGCAGAAGTTGACGTAGCCGTCCACGGCGAGCCGCACGCCGGGCAGCACCGCCTCGCCGGACAGCAGCTCGGAGGGGGCGAGCCCCGCGGCCTCCCCCAGTCGCAGCCAGCGTTCGATGCCGCCCTCGCCGTCGGCCTGTCCGTCGTGGTCCTGGATCCTGCGCAGCCACATTCTGCGCAGCCGGGAGGTGTGCAGCTTGGCGGTGATCAGTGCGTCCTTGACGGGGATGTGGCGCTGGTAGTGGAACCGGTTGCGGATCCAGCGGCGCAGCTCCTCGCGGGTCAGCTCACCTTGGTGCATCCGTACGTTGAAGGGGTGGCGGTCGTGGTAGCGCTCCTGCGCCACGGCCCGCAACCGATCCTCGAACGCTGTGCTCACAGCTCGATCACCATCCTGTCTGCGGCCACCTCGATGCCCCGCTCGGCCAGCAGCTTGTGCTGTGGGGCGGCGGGGTCGACGAGGGGATTGGTGTTGTTGAGGTGGGTGTAGAGACAGCGGGCGCCCAGCGGCGCGAGGCGGTCCGCGGTGCCGCCCGGCCCGTCGATGGGCAGGTGTCCCATTCCTGTCGCGGTGCGTTCGGAGATACCGGTGCGCCGGGGCTCCTCGTCGTCCCAGAAGGTGCCGTCGACGATCACGCAGTCGGCGGCGGCGACGGCCGCCTGGAGCGCGTCCGGCCAGCCGGCGAGCGCCGGTGCGTAGACCGCTGTGGCGCCGGTGTCCCGGTCGGTCAGGCACAGGGCCACGACCCAGGTGTCGTCCTCGGGGCCGGTTCCGGCCGCATACCGGGGGCGTTTGCCGGAGACGGGGACGGCGCTGACCATGATCCCCGCGTCCCCGGTGAGCGGTTCGGGCCGATGGAGCGGCATTTCCCGCCAGTTGAGCGAGGTGTAGGGGCCGAGGACCTCCCCCAGGTGCAGCCGGGTGAGCAGCGCCCGGCGTACGGCTCCGGTGGCGAGCAGCTCCAGTCCCCGGGCCTCGCGGAGCCGGGCGATGCCCAGGGTGTGGTCGAGTTCCGCGTCGGTGAGCAGCAGCCCCGCCAGTGGAGTCCGGCGCGCGCCGGGGCCGGGGTGCAGTGCCGGGCAGTCCTCGATCTGGTCACCGATGTCCGGGGTCGCGTTGACGATGTACCAGTGGCCCTCGGAGGCCTGTACGGCGAGCGAGGCGTGGCGGCGCCGCCGGTGTGGGTGGGCGCGCGCCCCGGAGCACCCGGGGCACGCGCAGTTCCACTGGGGCAGACCGCCGCCCGCCGCGGTGCCGAGCACATGCAGCAGCACGGCGGCGGACTAACGGCTGCTCAGGGCATAGGCGGTGACCTCGAGTGCTGTCTCGACGACCTGGTAGTCGGGTGTCTGCCAGCCGGTCTCCCCGGTGGTGCCGGAGGGCTGCGCCTGCTCCGCGGCCTGCGTTACGGATCCGGTCATGAGCCGTACCTGCCTTTCGAGTTGGGTTCTCCGTTGATGGCGATGCCGGTGAAGGTCACGTCATCGGCGTACGTCTGCGCGTTGGGCCCGGCCTTGTCATGAACCGCTCCTCGCGGGAGCGGGTCCGGCCATCACCGTGCCGATGGCAACCAGTACGGCGCTCAACCAGGCGGATAACCGTCGGCTCGTTCTCCGGCTCATGGGGCCCCTTCCCCGGGGCTGTCGGTGCTGAAGGAATCCGTTCGGCTGCGCTGCGCCCTGTTGCAGAATCGCGATGCGACGGGTCACGGTCAATGGGCTGAACGAGGATATTGCTCCGACCTCTGACGCGCGCAGTAATTCCCCAGCCACACTCGACCTCGACGGCGCAGCCACACCTCCTACCTCCCACGTCGATATCGCCAGCATCGACAGATCTGTTGACGTATTAGGAAGGTTTCCTTACGGTCCCTCCATCAACAGCGCTTCACCCGCACAGCACTGCCCACCCCCCACCCTGGCCCACCCAGGGCATTCACTGGGCTGAACAGGAGTCAGTCGGGAGAAACAGCGTCGCCGACCACCGGCGGACCGGGCTCGACATGTGGCGCGGCAAGAACTACCTGCGGCCCGAGTGGGGCATCTACCGCGGCCTGGACAGCGGCGGGCTCCGGACGACGTACATGCTCACCCGCAACGTCAAGGCGTACCAGCTCCAGTAGGAGGATGCTCGATGACAGGACAACCAGGCTCCACACGTCCCTTAGCGCGCACTCTGATCGCCACCGCGACCGCCACCGCGACCGCCGCCGCGATGGCCGCCGGGCTGCTCGTCTCGGTGGCCGGAACCGGAACCGCGGCGCAGACGCCGCCCGGCAACCGCGCCGACTCGGTGCCGTCGGGCATCAAGACGGTCTCGTCCGGCTGGACGATCCCCTGGGGCATGAGCTGGCTGCCCGACGGATCCGCGCTGATCAGTGAGCGGAACTCGTTCAAGGTCTTCAAGCTCACCCAGTCGGGCACCAGGACGCAGGCCGGCACGGTGCCGAACGTGGTGACCACCGGCGGTGAGGGCGGCCTGCTCGGTGCCGCCGTCTCGCCGAACTGGAACAGCGACCACTACGTCTTCTTCATGCACTCCGCCGAGGACGGCAACCGGATCGCCCGGATGACGTACGACGGCACCTCGCTCAGCGGATACACATCGCTGGTCACCGGCATCAAGAAGAACAAGTACCACAACGGCGGCCGCATCAAGTTCGGCCCCGACGGCTATCTGTACGCCACCGCCGGCGACGCGCAGACCCAGGATCTCGCCCAGAGCAAGAGCTCGCTCAACGGCAAGATCCTGCGGATGACGCCCGAGGGCAAGCCGGCCCCGGGCAACCCGTTCGGGACCCTCGTCTACTCCTACGGCCACCGCAATCCGCAAGGTCTCACCTGGGACGCGCAGGGCCGGCTGTGGTCCTCGGAGTTCGGCGCCGGCACATACGACGAGCTCAACCTCATCGAGCCGGGCAAGAACTACGGCTGGCCGGTCTGCGAGGGCACCTGCTCCACCTCCGGCATGACGGACCCCGAGCGCCAGTGGCCGGTGGGCCAGGCCTCGCCCAGCGGGGTCACCTACGCCGACGGCGCGCTCTACATGGCGGCCCTCCGGGGCGAGCGCCTGTGGCGCATCCCGGTCAACGGCACGAGCACCGGGACCCCGGCCGCGTACTACGTCAACTCGTACGGACGGATGCGCACCGTCGAGACGCTGCCGGGCAAGAACGCCCTGTGGCTCTCCACGACCAACGCCGACGGCAACGGCGGCGAGCCGGCCGGCTCGGACAAGGTGTTCCGGATCGACCTGGGGTAGGTCCTCCGGGCCTCACGTCGCCGGCGAGCGTTCGCGCCTCGCTGACCACGGCGGGGCCCGAACGGCGTGCTTCAGTGGGCCAGTTGCTCGTTCATGAGCAGGGAGGCACGCGGACCGTGGAGATCGTTCACGAGGCATTGCGGGCGAAGCGCTCGGCGATCCCGTGCTCGGCGATCCCGTGCTCGGCGAGCGGTCCGACGGTCAGGCCGAGCGCACGGCAGCGGGAGATCAGGCCGGGGAGGGCTCCCAGCGAAGCGCGCCACGCGTCCGGGGCGCTGGTGCAGTCCGAGTCGTGCAGTACGACCGTCCCTCCGCCCCGCAGCGTCTTCGCCAGCTCGGCCAGCACGGTGTCCGGCCGGGCCCGCGCCGTCCAGTCGCGGCCCCAGGCCGACCACAGCACCGGCTGGAGCCCGGCCAGGCGCGCGGCCGCCCAGCGCCCTCCGGTGAGGATGCCGTACGGGGGCCGGTACCACAGCGGCTGTCTTCCCCCGATACGGCGGACGGCGTCCGCGGCCCGCTTCACGTCGCGCAGATCGCGCACCGGCCTGGGGTACCAGGGCGCCTCGTGGTGCCAGCCGTGGACGGCGAGTTCGTGTCCCCCGTCGACGATCTGCCGCCCGATGCCGGGGCACCGCTCCAGGGCACTGCCGAGTACGAAGAACGTGGCCCGTACGGAGTGCCGGTCCAGCGCCTCGAGGAAGGACGGGGTGCTGCGGGGGTCGGGGCCGTCGTCGAACGTCAGCGCCACATGGCCCGGGTCGCCCTGTCCGTCCAGCGCCGGGCTCAGCGCGCGTCGTACGGCGGGCAGCCAGGTGGCCGCGGGGCCGATGTGCCACCCGGCAGCCGCGAGGGCGGCCCCCGCGACCGCCCGGCGGGCCTGGTCCGCCGTCACCACAGCTCCTCGTCGCTGCGGCCCGTCACCAGGGGGGACCTGGCCAGTTGGATGCTGCCCAGGACGACCAGGGCGAGCGCCAGCGCCTCGGGCACGACCCACCGGCCCAGGACGACGGTCTCGTCGAACAGCACGGCGCCGAGAAAGACACTGAGGAGCGCGTCACCCAGGGTGAGGGCGGGCTGCGAGGCCACCAGCGTGCCGGCCCGGAGGGTGGCTTGGAGCAGGAGGAAGCTGGACAGCCCGGCACCGGCCGTCGCGTACGTCTGCCATGCCGTCAGCAACGCGTCCACACCGCCGGACAGCCGGCCGATCGCGTCCTTCATCAGCGCCGCGGTGCAGGAGAAGCCGATGGCTGTGGCCGTTCCGAGCACCGCGGCCCTTGGCGCGGACGGCAGCCGCCGCGACACGGCGATCAGTACAAGGACGACCACCGACACGAACAGCGCCACCCAGGGCCATCTGCCCGCCGGCACGCCCGAGTGACCCTTCGCGGGCTCGGCCATCACCAGGAAGGCCGCCAGTCCGGCAGCCATGGCGGCGAACGCCCACCAGGTCCGGGCGTCCGGCCGGCGGCGGAAGACGACGCTCCCCACCGCCAGTGTGAACAGCAGTTCGGTGGTCATCACGGGCTGTACGACGGCGAGCGGCCCCGCGGCGAGGGCGGCCGCCTGGCAGGCGCCCGAGAGGGCGAGCAGACCAGTTCCCCACAGCCACACGGGCCGGTGCACGAGGCGGCGGAGCCAGGAGAGCCTCGCGTCGGAGCTGCTGGGCTTGTCCTCGGCGGCCGCCCGGCGCTGCAGTACGGAGGCCGCGGCGTTGCCGAGCGCGGCCAGCAGCGCCAGAGGGATGGAGAGCGCCGTCAACACGCCGTGGACCCGTGCCGTCAGCCGAAGCGTCTGGCCAGTGTGCGGAACACTCCGGGAGCCGCCCCGTGCACCCGTGCGGGCATGCCGAGCCAGGACGGGACGAAGACGTTCTCCCGCCCGGAGACGAGAACCTCCCGTACGGCGTCCGCCGCGCGCCCCGCGGGCACCGGCCGCGGCCTGCTGCGGTGGTACGGCACCCCTCTGCGGTTGAAGAACGGGGTGTCCACCGCGCCCGGCAGGACCATCGACACCCGGACGCCCGTGCGGCCGAGCTCGTAACGCAGGCTGTCGGCAAAGGCCATGAGGCCGCCCTTCGTGGCCGCGTACACCGCTTCCTCACGCACCCCGACGCACCCCGCCATGGAGCCGATCAGCACCACCCGGCCCGCGCCGCGGGACACCATCCCCGGCAGGAGGAGCCGCACCAGGTGCAGCACCGCGGACAGATTGACCGTCAGCAACCGGTCGATGGCCTCGGCGGGCATCCCCACGAACGGGCCGGCCCAGCCGATCCCCGCTCCGGCAATGAGTGCGTCGACCCGGCCGGCGTGCTCCTCGGCCTGACGGGCCAGCCGCTCGCGGGAGCGGTCGTCGGCGAGGTCCGCGGGCAGGGCGGTGCCCGAGGTCATCTTCGCCACCAGGGCCAGCCGGTCCTCGTCCCGTCCGTTGAGCAGCAACCGCCAGCCGCCTTCGGAGGCGAGCCGCTCGGCGACTGCGGCCCCGATGCCGGAGGATGCACCCGTGATGAGCACCACGGGTCGTTCCGCGCCGTCACCGGGCCGGCGCCGGGACCTGTCGAGCATCGTCGTCCTCCGGATCCTCGGAAGCTGGGCCCTCCCAGCGTGGGGAAGCTGGGCCCCTCCAGCATCCTGGCTACCCGGCGGGACCGCCTCTTCACAGCCGCCCGGCCGATCCACCCGAACAGCACGATTCAGCGCCCGCCGACTGCGGCATTCAGCCCTTCGGCAGCGCCCCTTCCGACCTCAGGAGTCCCATGGAACGGCGATTCGTGGTACTCAGCGCGAGCATGGGCGCCGGCCATGACGCGGTGGCGGGCGAACTGGCGCACCGGCTGCGGGAGCGGGGGCACGACGTCCTGGTGACCGATGTCCTGGCGCTGCTGCCGCCGGGCACGGGGCCCGCCCTGCGCAGCTTCTACCGGGCGACGGTGCGCCACGCCCCGCAGCTGTACGCCGCGATCTACGCGGCTTTCCTCTCGCCGGGCCGGAGGCCCAGTCCGGGCAGCTCGCCCCTGGCGGCGCTGGCCGAGCGCCGCCTGCTGGACGTGGTGGAGAGCCGGCGGCCCGACGCCGTGGTCTCCACGTTCCATCTGGCGGCGCAGGTCACCGGTCGGCTGCGGGCCCGCGGGGCCCTGCGGATTCCCAGCACCGTGGTCGTCACCGACTTCGCCGTGCACCGCGGATGGCTGCACCCCGGGAACGACCTGCACCTGTGTGTCACCGAGGCGGCGGCACGGGCCGCGCGTACGGGCACGGGCAGGCCGGCCGCAGCCCCCGGCCCGGTGGTGTCCTCGTCCTTCCACACGGCAGCGACGGCTCCCTCCCCGCGCCGCCCGACCACGCTCGAGGGCCACGCTCCGGGCCGCTCACCGGTCCTCGTCTCGGCGGGCGCCTGGGGGGTGGGCTCGGCACTGGAGACCACCGCGCGGCAGCTCCGGGACATCGGCTGTCTCCCGGTCGTGCTGTGCGGGCGGGACGAGCGGCTGCGGCGCCGGATGGCCCGGGTGCCGGGCGTATCGGCCCTGGGCTGGGTGGAGGACATGCCGGGCCTGATGGCGGCCGCCCGGGTCCTGGTGGACAACGCGGCCGGTCAGACCGCGGTGCAGGCGCTCGCCGCGGATCTCCCCGTGGTCGGCTACCGCCCCATTCCCGGCCACGGGGCCGAGGGGGTACGGGAAATGGCGGCGGCGGGTCTCGCGACGTACGCCTCCGACCCCGGGGAGCTGCTCCGGACGGTCGAGGAGCTCATCCGGCCGGGCCCCGCCCGGTACCGGCACATCGCCCTGGGGAGGTCCGCGTTCACCGGGGACGCCGCGCGGCTGATCACGGATCTGGCCGACGCGCGCTGACCCGTCCCGGGCGAGAACGGGGGCCGGACGTGTGCATCCGATCGTCTTTGGGGATGCCCCCGCCGACGGGCCTCGCGATACTGAGCCTGTCCCACCGTACGAGTCACACAGCAGCGCCCAGGTTCGGACTGCGAGCCAGGCCGATCGGAGGTACCCATGAAGATGCTGATCAATGTGCCGGAGACGGTGGTCGCCGACGCGCTGCGCGGAATCGCGGCCGCGCACCCGGAGCTGACCGTGGACGTCGAGCACCGGGTGATCGTCCGTCGCGACGCCCCGGTCGCCGACAAGGTCGGTCTCGTATCGGGCGGCGGGTCGGGTCATGAGCCGCTGCACGGTGGTTTCGTCGGGCCGGGGATGCTCGACGCGGCCTGTCCCGGTGAGGTGTTCACCTCGCCGGTGCCCGATCAGATGGCGCGGGCGGCGGCGGCCGTGGACAGCGGCAAGGGCGTGCTGTTCATCGTGAAGAACTACACGGGCGACGTGCTGAACTTCAACATGGCCGCGGAGCTCGCCGAGGACGAGGGCATCCAGGTCGCCAGTGTGCTGGTCAATGACGACGTCGCCGTGACCGACAGCCTCTTCACGGCGGGCCGGCGCGGTACCGGGGCCACCCTGTTCGTGGAGAAGATCGCGGGTGCGGCGGCCGAGGAGGGCGCGCCACTGGAGCGGGTCGAGGCGCTGGCCCGGCAGGTCAACGAGTCCTCCCGCAGCTTCGGCGTGGCGCTGAGCGCCTGCACCACGCCCGCCAAGGGCGGCCCGACGTTCGACCTGCCGTCCGGGGAGCTGGAGCTGGGCATCGGGATCCACGGCGAGCCGGGCCGGGAGCGGCGCCCCATGATGACGTCGCGGGAGATCGCGGACTTCGCCGTCAACGCCGTGCTCGAGGACCTGCGGCCGGAATCCCCCGTCCTCGCACTGGTCAACGGCATGGGCGCGACGCCGCTGCTGGAGCTGTACGGGTTCAACGCCGAGGTGCAGCGGGCGCTGGTGGAGCGCGGGGTGACCGTCGCCCGTACGCTCGTCGGCAACTACGTCACCTCGCTCGACATGGCAGGCTGCTCGGTGACGCTGTGTCAGGTCGATGAGGAGATGCTGCGGCTGTGGGACGCGCCGGTGGCGGCCCCGGGCCTGCGCTGGGGGCGGTAGGCGGGGCGGTGTCCCCCGGCGAGGCGACCGGAGGCAGCGGACCGGAGACGGCGATCGGAGCGGCGGTCACAGGCCCCGTGCGGCGAGGTAGGGATCGAACTCCTCGCCCCGCTGGGTGTCCTCGAAGACCACGTAGTGCGTCAGCTTTCCCCAGCGGGCGTGGCCGTAGATGACGCCCTCGTTCGTGTAGACGGTCTCGCCGGTCTCGTCCTCGCAGTAGTCGTGGAAGCGCAGGCAGACCCGGGTCGCCCAGGGCGGCCCGGAGACCATGACGTCGTCGAACTCGATCCTCAGTCCGGCGTCGACGAACCTGCGCAGCCACTTCTCCACTGCCTGCTTTCCGTTGAACTCCCCGGCCCAGGAGCTGCGTCCGGGGAAGACGAACCGTACGTCCTCGGCGTACGCGCGCAGTTGCGGCCCGAGGTCCCCCTCGCCCAGGCGCCGGGCGTTGTAGCGCACCATGGCGCCCACGGCCGCGCCGTACAGCGCGGGCAGCGCGGCCCCCACGATGACCGCTGCGGCGACGGCTGATCGGCTCCTGCCCGGCATCCCGGGTCCTCCTCGCTGTGGGCGGCGTATCTGCAGGGCACCGTAGCCCGTCCAGGACTGCGCGCACCCGTGCAAGGGGCCCGGGCGACATGGAGTGGCCGCGCTGTGGTGTCCCGCCCACCGGGCGGACGCTGCCGGAACTCCCCCGATGCGGCGACGCGGTGAGGCCCCGTGTCCCGCTCGAAGTGGTGAACCGGACGGCGGACCGTACGTCAGGTGATGCGGCCACGGGTACGGCCGCTGGGTGCTGCCGTGGGGGGGGCGCCGCCC
>NZ_JBEXKU010000072.1:0-25531 GCF_040609575.1 Streptomyces sp. NPDC004647
TTGCCCCGCGCGGGGCAACGCGAGAAGAGATCCGCGCTCCGCTCAGCACGGCGGCCGTTCTCGCGCCGTCGTACGCACCGCTCGGCGGGGCCGTCGTACGCACCGCTCGGCGGCGGGCCCGCCGTCCGCCCGCTGTCCTCCGGAGGGTCAGTCCTCGTGGCCGAGTTGCAGATCGCGCTCCGTGCGCCCGCCGCCCGCCACTTGGAGGACCGTGGCCACCGGCGGGTAGCCCGCGGCGATCACGGTGTACTCGCCGGCCGACAGATCCACGAAGCGGAACGCGCCGTCTGCGCTGGTCGTCAGCGTGTCGACCACATTGCCCGCGGCGTCCAGCAGCGTGACCCGGGCGTCCTCGACGGGGCGCCCGCCGTGCGCCCGTACCGTGCCGCGCAGCAGCGCGCCGCCCGCGAGTTCGATGTCCTGCCGGGTCTCGCGGGAGGCCTGGACGCTCACCGGCAGGGCGGCCGGGCGGAAGGCGGGGGCGCTGGAGGCGAGCACGTACTCGCCGGCCACCAACTCCGCCATGACATAGCCGCCGTCGCGCCCGCTGCGCGTCGAGGCCACGACCTCGCCGCGTACGTCCGTCAAGGTCACCGTCGCGTCCCGCACCGGACTGCCGT
Source organism: Streptomyces sp. NPDC004647 (assembly GCF_040609575.1). Lineage (NCBI taxonomy): Bacteria > Bacillati > Actinomycetota > Actinomycetes > Kitasatosporales > Streptomycetaceae > Streptomyces > Streptomyces sp. NPDC004647. The sequence goes on from NZ_JBEXKU010000072.1 coordinate 621, forward strand.
CGGCGGTGAGCACCGTCCCCGCGAGCCGCCCGGCCCCGCCGAGGACCACGTCGAGTTCGACCGGCCGCTCGCCGACGGTGACGCTCACCGCCTGCGGTTGGTGGCCGCTCGCCGCCGCGATGAGGACATACGATCCGGAACCCGGTGTGCTCAGCGCGTACCGGCCGTCCTCCCCGGAAGCCCCCCGTCCGATCTGCCGCCCCGAGATGTCGATGAGGGTGAGGGCAGCGCGCGGGACCGTGGTCCCGTCGTAGTGCTGGACCGTGCCGCAGACCGGCACTCCGGCCGGCGTTCCAGCCGGGGCACCGGCCGCCGGAGGGGCGGTGGCGGAGGCGGATCGCGCGGGCGGAACCGTCGAGGTACCAGCGGCGTTGTAGGACACCAGGGGTTTCTCCTTGAGCAGGAAGGCCAGCAGGAAGCCGAGCAGGAGCACCGGCACGAGACAGAGAAAGATGCGCGGCATGGCCTCGGTGTACGCCCGGATGTATCCGTCACGCAGTGCCGCGTCCATCGCGTGCACCATCTGCGGGGTGATCGAGTCCGGGTCCGGCAGGCCGGCCCCGGGCGGAAGACCGGTCGCGAGCCGGTCCGCGAAGAGCGTCCCGAAGACCGCGGCGCCGACCGAACCCCCGATCTGCCGGAAGTAGTTGTTGGCGCTGGTGGCCACGCCCAGGTCGGCCTGCGGCACGGAGTTCTGCACGGCGAGGACGAGCACCGGCAGGGCGAGTCCGATGCCGACGCCGAGGACGGCCATCCACGCGCTGTACTCCAGCCGCGGGGTGTCCGCCTCGAGCAGGGACAGCAGCCACATCCCCAGAGCGGAGAGGCCGCAGCCGAGCAGCGGAAAGACCTTGTAGCGGCCGGTCCGGCTGATGAGCCGGCCGGAGACGATGGAGGCGAGGACGATGCCGCCCATCATGGGCAGCACCAGCAGACCGGACTCGGTGGCGCTCTCCCCGTCGACCATCTGCAGGAAGGTCGACAGATAGCCGGCGGCGCCGAACAGCGCGACACCGACGACCGCAGCGATCAGTCCGGTCGTGGTGAAGACGGAGTCACGGAACAGCCGCAGCGGGATGATCGGTTGGAGCGCGTAGTTCTCGACGACGACGAAGAGCAGCGCCGTGCCGAGTGCTCCGCACGCGAGCCCGAGGATGACGCGGGAGGTCCACGCGTACTCGGTACCGGCCCAACTCGTCAGCAGGACCAGGCAGGTGGAGGCGGCGGCCAGGAGGAGCGCGCCGAGGACGTCGAACCGGGGCCGGACGGTGGGTTTCGGCAGCTTCAGTACCGCGGCGATGAGGACCATGGTGAAGATGCCGAACGGCACATTGATATAGAAGCACCAGCGCCAGGAGGCGTGGTCGGTGAAGAAGCCGCCGAGCAGCGGACCCGCCACCGAGGCGAGGCCGAAGGCGGCGCCGATGAAGCCCATGCACCGGCCGCGTTCCCGTGCCGGGACGATATCGGCCATGATCACCTGGACGCCGATCATCAGCCCGCCGCCGCCGATGCCCTGGACGGCGCGGAAGGCGATCAGCTCCTCCATGGTGCGCGACCAGCCGGACAGCGCCGAGCCGGTCACGAAGACCAGGATCGCGAACTGGAAGACGCCCTTGCGGCCGAAGAGTTCGCCGAGCTTGCCGTAGAGGGGCAGCCCGATGGCGGAGGCGAGCAGATAGGAGGTCACGGCCCAGGACATCTTGTCCAGACCGTGCAGTTCCCCGACGATCTCGGGGAGGGCGGTGGCAACGATCGTCTGGTCGAGGGCCGCCGGCAGCAGGGTGAGCATCAGCCCGAGGAAGATCATCCACACCCGGCGCGGACTGAGTCCGGCGCCCGCCGCCGCTCCCCCGGGCGCATCCCCTCGCGGGCCGGCGGACGGGTCGATGGCGGGCGCGGCGACTGGTTCGCCGCCCTTCACCAGTGTCGTCCCGCCCACGTCCCGCTCCCCTTCGTCGCGCCTGCGCCCGCCCATTTCTCGCATTACACGACATCAGCGAGCAAGCGCCACGAATACGGGGAGAGGTGCGGGAGCGGGAGCGGGCTACGTTGCCCCGGGCGCCTTTCCGGCGCTCATCAGCGGCTTTCGCACGGACCGCAGTGCGTACGGCGCACGCCTGCCCCCGGAGGAAAACCACTCGATCCGGTGAGCATGAAGGCGCCCCGGGACGGTAGTTACTTCTCCACCTCGGCCGCGAGCTTGGCGAGCACCTCGTCGTGGATCCGGCCGAGCCCCTTGGGAGCGAAGGTCTTCTCGAAGAAGCCGCCGATGCCGCCGGCGCCGTTCCAGACGGTCGTGACGACGACCTTCGCGCGGCCTTCACCGGCCGGCGTGACGGTCCACGTCGTCACCATGGAGGAGTTGCGGTCCTTCTCGACGAGTTGTCCCGCGGTCGGCTGGGAGACCTCCAGCAGGCAGTCCCGGACGCGCTTGCTGGTGGCCTGGAGCTTCCAGTGCACCAGGGTGCCCGCGCCCTGGCCGCCCTCGCGCACCTCGTACTCGCTGTACTGCTCGGGCAGCAGTTTGGCGCGGGTGCCCGAGTAGTCGGCAAGCGCACCGAATACCCCCTCGGGCTCCGCCGCGATGACCCGCTCCGTCGTGGCCTCGACCTGCGCCATCGTTCTTCCTTCCGTCGACTCCGCTGTTCATGTGCCGTGCGCGCCAAGCCAATCACCGGCGGCCCGTCCGACCGACATCGGGCCCCGTCTGGCATAAATCGAATATCTGTTCTAGCGTGACGGATGTGCAAGGAAAGGAGGCACCATGCGCTGGGACGGTCTGCACGACGACGCGCCCACGGCGACGCCGGCACTGTTCGGCACCGACGCGGTGACCCGTACCTTCGACACTCCTGAATTCCGCGGGATCACCTTCCACGAGATCCGGGCGCGCTCGATCGTGAACCGGGTGCCGGGTGCGTCGCGGATGCCTTTCGAGTGGACGATCAACCCGTACCGCGGTTGCTCCCACGCGTGCGTCTACTGCTTCGCACGCAAGACGCACAGCTACCTCGACCTCGACACGGGGGAGGGCTTCGACTCGCAGATCGTGGTGAAGGTGAACGCGGCCGAGCTGCTGCGCAAGCAGCTGGCCTCGCGCGGCTGGCAGGGCGACCACATCGCGATGGGCACGAACGTCGACTGCTACCAGCGTGCCGAGGGCCGCTACCGGCTGATGCCGGGCATCCTCGCCGCGCTGCGCGACTACGCGAACCCGTTCTCGATCCTCACCAAGGGGACCCTGATCCTGCGCGATCTCGAACTGCTGCGGCAGGCGGCCGCGGTGACCGAGGTGGGCACATCCGTCTCGGTCGGCTTCCTCGACCAAAAGCTGTGGCGCACGGTCGAGCCGGGCACGCCGTCGCCCGAGCGCCGCCTCGAGGTCTGCCGCACGCTCATGTCGAACGACATCCCGTGCGGCGTTCTGATGGCGCCGGTCATCCCCTTCCTCGGCGACTCACCGGAGCAACTGCGCGCGACGGTACGGGCGATCGCGGCGGCCGGGGCGACCTCGGTGACCCCGCTGGTCCTCCATCTGCGGCCGGGGGCGCGCGAGTGGTTCATGGCGTGGCTGGCCCAGCACCATCCGCACCTGGTGCGGCGGTACGAGGCGATGTACGGCGGCGGCGCGTACGCCCCGAAGTGGTACCAGCGGCGCATCACCCGCCAAGTCCACGAGTACGCGACCGAGTTCGGCATCGGCCCCTCCCGTCCGGGTGCTCCCCGCCGCATCCCGCCGCCGGATGTGGCGGTACCCCAGATTCCGGAGCCGACGCAACTGACCCTGCTCTGAGCCGGGTTCGAACACCGGCGGTTCCCGTGCGCCCATCCGTACGGAACCGGGGTGCCAACGCCGACCGGCTCGCCGGCACCGACCGGCCCACCCGTTCCGCGAGTTGCACCACCACAACCCGCTCCGGCTTCCCAGCAGGTACTAGCCTGGCCGGATGCTACGCGTACGGGAGATGGCCGAGCCGGACGTCGAGGCGGTCGCGGCCGTGCGCGTCCGCGGCTGGCAGTTCGCGTACGCGGGGCTGATGCCGCAGTCGTATCTGGACGCGATGAGCGTCGAACAGGATGCCGCCCGGCGCCGGGACCACTTCGCGCGCGGGCGCGGCACCATGGTCAACCTCGTCGCCGAGAGGGACGGCGCGGTCGTCGGCTGGGCCTGCGTCGGCCCCTGCCGCGACGAGGACGCCGCCCCCGCCGACGGCGAGCTCTATGCCCTCTACGTACTGCCCGAGCAGCTGTCCACCGGCGCGGGGCGCGCGCTGCTGGCCGAGTCCGTCGCGCGAGCCGTGGACCGCGGTTTCCCGAAGCTGCGCCTGTGGGTGCTCAAGGGCAACGCCCGCGCCCGGCGCTTCTACGAGATCGCGGGCTTCGCACCGGACGGCGCCGTGGAGCCGTACGAGGTGGACGGGGTGCCGGTGCCCGAGGTCCGTTACACGCTCTCGCTCAGCTCGCGACCACACACCTGAGCGATCCACCCGGAACCCAACGTCGTCCCGCCCGCAGGTGGTGGCGAGGGGGCCGAGGGAGGTGCACCGGCCCGGGGGTAGCCCGCCCTGCCCCGCGCGTTACCCAGAAGCCGCCGCCGCGTCCCTCCCGGCGGACGTTGGACCGACGCTGGACACTAGTGCACGGAAAGCCGGACGAGGCGCTGCCGCTGGACGGCGCCGGTGGAGGCCGTCGACATCGGTACGCCGAGCAGGAGTTCGGGTGCGGCGCGGCCAGCATGGCGGGCGGCGTCAGGAAGAGACCCGGGCCGGGCCGGGTGATCACGCCCCTGCGCCGTCCGCCATCCGGGCCAGCGCCGCCGACGCCGCCGCCGCGAGACGGGGGTCGTCGCGGGCAGCCGTGAGGACCGGGACCGCCCGCTCGTCGCCCAGCGCGCCCAGACCTTCGACGCAGGCGAGCGCGATCCGGGCCGAGGAGAGCGGGGAGACGAGCGGGGCCGGGGCGCCCGGGGCGAGCAGCGGCTCGAGCGTCGCGATGAGCGCCGGTACGGACTCCGGGGTGCGCAGCGCGGTGAGCAGCCGGACCGGGTGCAGCGCGTACGCGGTGCGCAGCCGGTTGGTGGCGAGCGTCGCCGCGGCCCTGCCCGTACGGGGGTCGCCGAGGCGGGCCAGGGCGTGGGCGGCCGTCGCGCAGCGCGGCGGGTCCCGGTGGTTGAGCAGCAGCACCAGCGTCTCGAAGGCGCGCCGGTCTCCCGCGCAGCCGAGGGCGTAGGCCGCGATCTCCCTCGCCCACAGGGGCCGCCCGGGCTCGGTGAGGATCCGGGCCAGCTCCTCGTCCCGGCCGCCCCCGCCCCGTTCCGCCAGCGTGATCAGACGCTCGTACTCCACGGTCTCGCCCGGCCCCGCCAGCTCGGCGTGCACGCGCCGCGCCAGCGCACGGAATTCTTCTTCCATTTTCTCCGCCCCTCCCCAGGGTGGTGTGCGCCACAGCTCACCGCATCCAACTTCCTCTGGCGGACTTGGTTACCCGCGAGTTAAGCTTTTGATACGAGCACACCCGCTCGAGCGGCCTGGTGACGCAGCCGCACAGTGCAGTCGGTTCTGCACGCAGACGCACGTAGTACGGCACGGCCCCGGGACAGGGCCTGCCGGTTTCACCGCCGGGCATCGCTGCCCGCCGTGCATCGGTTCACAACTCCCTTCAGTGGTACGCCCGCATCCGTAACCAGCGATTTCGCGTACCCGAAAAACCCTCAGTCGTCACTCTCCACGTGCGCCGCGCCGGGAGATCGTCCCTCAGGAGTCCCGCGATGGACCGTCCGTCCACCCCAGATCCCGTCTCAGCACCCTCGTCCCTCGGTACCATCGCCGTCGTCGGCCTCGGCACCATGGGCACCGGACTCGCGGAGGTCCTCGCCCGCGCGGGCCGTGAAGTCATCGGGATCGACATCAGCGCCGCCGCCGCCGTCCAGGCCGTGGCCGCCCTGGAAGCCTCCACCGCTCGCGCCGTGCAGCGCGAACGGATCACCGAACAGGAGCGGCAGCAGACGCTCGCCCGCTTCCGCACCTTCTCCGACCTGCAGGCCGCGGCCGAGGCCGACCTGGTGATCGAGGTCGTGCCGGAGAGCTATGAGCTCAAGCAGGAGGTGTTCCGCGCGCTCGACGGCATCGTCCGCCCGGACACGATCCTGGCGACCGGCACCAACGCCCTCTCGGTGACCCGGCTCGCCGCCGACTCCGCGCGGCCCGAGCGCGTCCTGGGCCTGCACTTCTTCCACCCGGCGCCCGCGATGAAGCTGGTCGAGGTCGTCTCCTCGGTGCTCACCGCCCCCACGGCCGTCACGGCCGTCACCGCGCTCGCCCACGAGCTGGGCAAGGAGCCGGTGGCGGTGGGCGACCGGCCGGGCTTCGTCGCCGACGGTCTGCTGTTCGGCTACCTCAACCAGGCAGCCTCGATGTACGAGTCGAAGTACGCCACCCGCGAGGACATCGACGCGGCGATGCGGCTCGGCTGCGGCCTCCCGATGGGCCCGCTCGCCCTGCTCGACATGATCGGCGTCGACACGGCCCGCAAGGTGCTGGAGGCGATGTACTCCGCGTCCGGCGACCGGCTGCACGCGCCCGCGCCGATCCTGGGGCAGCTCAGCGAGGCAGGGCTGACCGGCCGCAAGTCGGGCCGCGGCTTCTACAGCTACGAGGAGCCGGGCAGCACCACCGTGGTGCCGGACGCCGGGACGCCGTCCGAGGACGGCGCGGCCGGTGCGCGGAACCGTACGGTCAGCAGTGTCGGCGTGGCCGGTTCCGGCACCATGGCCAGCGGCATCGCCGAGGTCTTCGCCAAGGCGGGTTACGACGTCGTGCTCGCGGCCCGCAGCGATCAGAAGGCGGAGACGGCCAAGGCCCGTATCGCCAAGTCGCTGACCCGCTCGGTCAACAAGGGCCGGATGACGGCCGAGGCCCGGGACGAGGTGCTGGCCCGTATCAGCCCGGCCGGTTCGCTGGACGCCTTCGCCGACGTGGACCTGGCCGTGGAGGCGGTGGCCGAGGACCTGGAGGTCAAGCAGCAGCTGTTCACCACGCTCGACAAGGTCTGCAAGCCGGGTGCGGTGCTGGCCACCACGACCTCCTCGCTGCCGGTCATCGCCTGCGCCCGCGCCACCTCGCGGCCGCAGGACGTCATCGGTATGCACTTCTTCAACCCGGCCCCGGCGATGAAGCTGGTCGAGGTGGTCCGTACGGTCCTCACCGCGGACGATGTGCACGCCACCGTCCGGGAGGTGTGCACCAAGGTGCGCAAGCACCCGGTGGACTGCGGTGACCGGGCCGGATTCATCGTCAACGCACTGCTGTTCCCCTACCTCAACAACGCCGTGAAGATGGTGGGGGAGCACTACGCGACGCTCGACGACATCGACGCCGCGATGAAGCTGGGCGGCGGCTACCCGATGGGCCCGTTCGAACTCCTGGACGTCGTCGGGCTCGATGTCTCGCTCGCCATCGAGAAGGTGCTGCACGCCGAGTTCCGTGACCCGGGTCTGGCTCCCGCGCCGCTGCTGGAGCACCTTGTCGCGGCGGGCTGCCTGGGCCGTAAGACGGGTCGCGGCTTCCGCGAGTATGCAAAGGCCTGACGGGTCGCCGGGATGGGGCGGGCTGCTCGACCCTTCGGGAAGTCCGCCCCCGCACGCCGTCAGTCCACCGTGTTACGTTCCCCACATGGCCCAGCCCGTCAAGTCCGCTCGTACGCCCCGCTCGACCGAGAAGAGGGCGCCCGAGGGCACCGAGAGCCCGGGCAGCCGCAGGGCGGCCGCGCAGCGGCTCTCCATGCGCCGCAAGTTGGCGGCGGCCGCGATGGAGCTGTTCGCGACAAAGGGCTACGAGGCGACGACGGTCGACGAGATCGCCGCGGCGGCGGGGGTCGCCCGGCGGACCTTCTTCCGGCACTTCCGCTCCAAGGAAGAGGCGATCTTCCCGGACCACGACGACACGCTCGTACGGGCCGAGGCGGTGCTCGACGCGGCGCCCGCGCACGAGCACCCGCTGGACACGGTGTGCCGGGGCATCAAGGAGGTCATGCGGATGTACGCGGCCTCCCCGGCCGTGTCCGTGGAGCGCTACCGGCTGACGCGTGAGGTGCCCACCCTGCGGGAGCGCGAGATCGCCTCGGTGGCCCGTTACGAGCGGCTGTTCACCAGCTATCTTCTGGGCCACTTCGACGAGCGGGCGCACCACGACGGCAACGACGACCCGCTGCTCGCCGAGGTCGCGGCCTCCGCCGTGGTGACGGCGCACAACCATGTACTCCGGCGCTGGCTGCGCGCCGGCGGGCAGGGGGATGTGGAGGCGCAGCTGGACCGCGCCTTCGCGATCGTCCGGGACACCTTCGGCAGCGGGATCGGCGCCGGCCGGCCGGCTGACGACCGGGGGCCCGCTGCGGTGGCGTCGGCGGACGGCGATGTGCTGGTGACGGTGGTGCGTACGGACGCACCGCTCGGCGAGGTCATGCGGACGATCGAGCGGGCGCTCAGGAACAGGTGAGCCGGCGGCCGACCTGGACACCGAGGCGGCGGTCCCCGGGGCCACACGGGCCACACGGGGCACACGGGGCACACGAGCTCCATCCACCCCCGGCGATGGCGAATCCCAGAAAAAAGCGGCAACGCTAAGTATTTCATCGAACACTTTTGGTGATGGCCGCCCCGGTAGAGGCGGCTGTTATTGCTCATACGTGCCACGGCGATGACATCTGAGAGAAATTGTTGGCACGCAGTGTCTTGCCGAGTGGCACGCCGTGCCATACGTTGAGAGTGTCCGGGCGGCCGGCGTGCAGAGAACCTTCGTACGCCGGCTGTCCCCGCAACTCGTATTGCGCGCCCGGATGCCTGCGTCACAGGCCCCACTGCGCTACCGCGCGGACGAGCAACACCACTTGAGCCGAACCGACGGCACGCGACCCATCCCCAACCAGACCCGAGCGTTCCCTCAAGCGTTCCCCGACGCTTCGCCGGAGGCCCCAAAGTGAATGAAATCCTGGACGCAATCCTCTCGTCGGACACCACCGCCGCCGACTTCGCCGCCCTGCCGCTCCCCGAGTCGTACCGGGCGGTGACCGTCCACAAGGACGACGCCGAGATGTTCGCCGGTGTCGAGAGCAGGGACAAGGACCCTCGAAAGTCCCTGCACCTGGACGACGTGCCAGTGCCCGAGCTCGGCCCCGGCGAGGCTCTCGTCGCCGTGATGGCCAGCTCGGTGAACTACAACTCCGTCTGGACCTCGATCTTCGAGCCGGTGTCGACGTTCGGCTTCCTCGAGCGCTACGGCAGGCTCAGCGAGCTCACCAAGCGGCACGACCTGCCGTACCACATCATCGGCTCCGACCTCTCGGGCGTCGTCCTGCGCACCGGGCCGGGCGTCAACGCCTGGCACCCCGGTGACGAGGTCGTGGCCCACTGTCTCTCGGTGGAGCTGGAGTCCTCGGACGGCCACAACGACACGATGCTCGACCCGGAGCAGCGCATCTGGGGCTTCGAGACCAACTTCGGCGGCCTCGCGGAGATCGCGCTGGTCAAGTCCAACCAGCTGATGCCCAAGCCCAAGCACCTGAGCTGGGAGGAGTCGGCAGCCCCAGGCCTGGTGAACTCCACCGCGTACCGGCAGCTGGTCTCCCGCAACGGCGCCGGGATGAAGCAGGGCGACAACGTCCTGATCTGGGGCGCGAGCGGCGGGCTCGGCAGCTACGCCACCCAGTTCGCGCTGGCCGGCGGCGCCAACCCGATCTGCATCGTCTCCAGCGAGCAGAAGGCGGACATCTGCCGCGCGATGGGCGCCGAGGCGGTCATCGACCGCAACGCCGAGGGCTACAAGTTCTGGAAGGACGAGCACAACCAGGACCCGAGGGAGTGGAAGCGCTTCGGCAAGCGCATCCGTGAGCTGACCGGCGGCGAGGACGTGGACATCGTCTTCGAGCACCCCGGCCGCGAGACCTTCGGCGCCTCTGTCTACGTCACCCGCAAGGGCGGCACCATCGTCACCTGCGCCTCCACCTCGGGCTACAACCACGAGTACGACAACCGCTACCTGTGGATGTCGCTGAAGCGGATCGTCGGATCGCACTTCGCGAACTACCGCGAGGCGTGGGAGGCCAACCGGCTGATCGCCAAGGGCAAGATCCACCCGACGCTGTCCAGGACCTACACCCTGGAAGAGACCGGCCAGGCGGCGTACGACGTGCACCGCAACCTCCACCAGGGCAAGGTCGGCGTGCTGGCCCTGGCCCCGCAGGAGCACATGGGCGTGCGCGACGAGGAGCTGCGCGCGAAGCACATCGACGCCATCAACCGCTTCCGGAACGTCTGAGGTACGGAGCCACATGAGTGAGCGTCAGACCGCGAGCGAACCGAAGGGCGCGCCGGTGTCGAGAGAGACGAGCCCCCGCGGGGGCGTGGGGGCACCTCCCGGCCGAAGCCTGGGGGAGAACGTCGACACCGGGTCCAAGCGCCCGGAGCCGAGCCCGCGCGGCAAAAAGGATCGTCCGTGGCTGATGCGGACCTACGCCGGGCACTCCACGGCCGAGGCGTCCAACGAGCTGTACCGGCGCAACCTCGCCAAGGGCCAGACCGGCCTGTCGGTCGCGTTCGACCTCCCGACGCAGACCGGCTACGACCCCGACCACATCCTCGCCCGCGGCGAGGTCGGCCGGGTCGGGGTCCCGGTCTCCCACCTCGGTGACATGCGGCGGCTGTTCCAGGACATCCCGCTGGACCAGATGAACACCTCGATGACCATCAACGCCACGGCCATGTGGCTGCTGGCGCTCTACGAGGTGGTCGCCGAGGAGCAGGGCGCGGACATCGCGAAGCTGTCCGGTACGACCCAGAACGACATCGTCAAGGAGTATCTGTCGCGCGGGACGCACGTCTTCCCGCCGGGGCCGAGCCTCCGTCTGACCACCGACATGATCACGTACACGGTGGCCCACATCCCCAAGTGGAACCCGATCAACATCTGCAGCTACCACCTGCAGGAGGCCGGGGCCACCCCGGTGCAGGAGATCTCGTACGCCATGTCGACGGCGATCGCCGTCCTCGACGCCGTACGGGACTCGGGCCAGGTCCCGGCCGAGAAGTTCGGCGATGTGGTCGCCCGTATCTCCTTCTTCGTGAACGCGGGCGTCCGCTTCGTCGAGGAGATGTGCAAGATGCGGGCGTTCGGCCGCATCTGGGACAAGGTCACCCGCGAGCGGTACGGCATCGAGAACGAGAAGCAGCGCCGCTTCCGCTACGGGGTCCAGGTCAACTCCCTGGGACTGACCGAGGCGCAGCCGGAGAACAACGTCCAGCGAATAGTCCTGGAGATGCTGGCCGTCACCCTCTCCAAGGACGCACGCGCGCGTGCCGTCCAGCTCCCCGCCTGGAACGAGGCGCTGGGGCTCCCCCGCCCCTGGGACCAGCAGTGGTCCCTGCGCATCCAGCAGGTCCTCGCCCATGAGAGCGATCTGCTCGAGTACGAGGACATCTTCGCGGGCTCGCACGTCATCGAGGCCAAGGTCGACTCGCTCGTCGAGGAGTGCCTGGCCGAGATCCAGCGGATCGAGGAGATGGGCGGCGCCATGGCGGCCGTCGAGTCCGGCTACCTCAAGTCGCAGCTGGTCTCCTCGCACGCCGAGCGCCGGGCCCGGATCGAGGCCGGCGAGGAGAAGATCATCGGTGTCAACTGCTACGAGGGCACCGAGCCCAACCCGCTGACCGCCGACCTCGACACCGCGATCATGACGGTGGACCCGGAGAACGAGGCCCGCGTCGTCGCCGCGCTGCACCAGTGGCGCGACAACCGCGACGAGAGCCGCGCGCAGGAATCCCTGTCCGCGCTCAAGGCCGCCGCGGCCGGTGACACCAACCTCTTCGCCGCCACGGTCGAATGCGCCCGCGCGGGCGTGACGACCGGCGAATGGGCCTGGGCCCTGCGCGATGTCTTCGGCGAGTTCCGCGCCCCCACCGGCGTCAGCAGCGCCCCCGTCGCCGTGGCCGCCGAGAGCGGCACCCCGCTCGCCGAGGTGCGGCGCAAGGTGACGACGACCGCCGACGAGCTCGGCAGCGGCAAGCTCAGGCTGCTCGTCGGCAAGCCGGGCCTGGACGGGCACAGCAACGGTGCCGAGCAGATCGCCGTACGCGCCCGCGACGCCGGATTCGAGGTCGTCTACCAGGGCATCCGGCTGACCCCCGAGCAGATCGTCTCGGCGGCCGTGGCCGAGGATGTGCACTGCGTCGGTCTGTCGATCCTTTCCGGCTCGCACGCCGAGCTGGTGCCGGATGTGCTGGAACGGCTGCGCCAGTCGGGTGCCGCCGACATTCCGGTGATCGTTGGTGGGATCATCCCCTCGGCGGACGCGGAGGCGCTCCGCGCGGCCGGAGTCGCGGCCGTCTTCACCCCGAAGGACTTCGGTATCACGGAGATCATCGGCCGAATCGTCGATGAGATCCGGAAAGCGAACAAGCTCGACCCTCTGGAGGTCCCCGCATGACTGGAATTGCCCCCGGCCCTGTCAACCGCCTGCGGCCGCGCCGCTCCTGCCTCGCCGTGCCGGGCAGCAACCCGCGCTTCCTGGAGAAGGCGCAGGGCCTCCCCGCCGACCAGGTCTTCCTGGACCTGGAGGACGCGTGCGCGCCGCTCGCCAAGGAGGGCGCCCGGCACACCATCGTCGACGCGCTCAACAACGGCGACTGGACGGGCAAGACCAGGGTCGTCCGGGTGAACGACTGGACCACCCACTGGACCTACCGTGACGTCGTGACCGTCGTGGAGGGCGCGGGCCCCAACCTCGACTGCATCATGCTGCCGAAGGTGCAGGACGCCACCCAGGTCCAGGCGCTCGACCTGCTGCTGACCCAGATCGAGAAGACGATGGGCTTCGAGGTCGGCAAGATCGGCATCGAGGCACAGATCGAGAACGCCAAGGGCCTGGTGAACGTCGACGAGATCGCCGCCGCCTCGCCGCGCCTGGAGACCATCATCTTCGGCCCGGCCGACTTCATGGCCTCCATCAACATGAAGTCGCTGGTCGTCGGCGAGCAGCCGCCCGGCTACCCGGCGGACGCCTACCACTACATCCTGATGCGGATCCTGATGGCGGCCCGTACGCACGACCTGCAGGCCATCGACGGCCCGTACCTCCAGATCAAGAACGTGGACGGCTACCGCGAGGTCGCGGGCCGCGCCGCCGCACTGGGCTTCGACGGCAAGTGGGTGCTGCACCCGGGCCAGGTCGACGCGGCCAACGAGGTCTTCTCGCCCTCGCAGGACGACTACGACCACGCCGAGCTGATCCTCGACGCGTACGAGTGGTGCACGTCCGAGGCGGGCGGCAAGAAGGGCTCGGCGATGCTCGGGGACGAGATGATCGACGAGGCCAGCCGCAAGATGGCCCTCGTCGTCGCGGGCAAGGGCCGCGCCGCCGGCATGACCCGTACGTCCAAGTTCGAGGCCCCGGAGGCGTAAGCGCGATGCAGTTCGGACGCACCTATGAAGAGTTCGAGGTCGGCGCGGTCTACAAGCACTGGCCCGGAAAGACGGTCACCGAGTACGACGACCACCTCTTCTGTCTGCTCACCATGAACCACCACCCGCTCCACATGGACACGAACTACGCCGAGAAGACGACTGATTTCGGCAAGAACGTGGTGGTCGGGAACTACATCTACTCCCTGCTGCTCGGCATGTCCGTGCCGGACGTCTCCGGCAAGGCGATCGCCAATCTGGAGATCGAGTCGCTCAAGCACGTGGCGCCGACCTTCCACGGCGACACGCTCTACGGTGAGACGACCGTGCTCGACAAGACTCCGTCAAAGTCCAAGTCGGACCGCGGAATCGTCTATGTGGAGACAAAGGGCTACAAGCAGGACGGCACCCTGGTCTGCGTCTTCCGGCGCAAGGTGATGGTGCCGACCGAGAGTTACATCAAGGAGCGCGGCGGCGAGCAGCCCGGCCGCCCGGAGCTTCGGGCTCCCGCCGAGAAGAAGCAGGAGAAGTGATGAGCCGTCTCGCGCAGACCCACGGGCTGAACGACATCCAGCAGGAGATCCTGTCCACGGTCCGGGACTTCGTCGACAAGGAGATCCTGCCGGTCGCGACCGAGCTGGAGCACCGCGACGAGTACCCGACCCAGATCGTGGAGGGCCTCAAGGAGCTCGGCCTCTTCGGTCTGATGATCCCCGAGGAGTACGGCGGCCTCGGCGAGTCCCTGCTGACGTACGCGCTGTGCGTGGAGGAGATCGCCCGCGGCTGGATGAGCGTCTCGGGCATCATCAACACCCACTTCATCGTGGCGTACATGCTCAAGCAGCACGGCACCACGGAGCAGAAGGACTACTTCCTGCCCAAGATGGCGGCCGGCGAGATCCGCGGCGCCTTCTCGATGTCGGAGCCCGCTCTGGGCTCAGATGTGTCGGCCATCACATCGAAGGGCGTCAAGGACGGCGACGAGTACGTCCTGAACGGCCAGAAAATGTGGCTGACGAACGGCGGCACGTCCACGCTCGTCGCGGTGCTGTGCCGTACGGACGAGGGACACCCGGAGGGCACCGCCCCGCACAAGTCGATGACCACCTTCCTGATCGAGAAAGAGCCGGGCTTCGGCGAGGTCCGGCCCGGGCTCACCATCCCCGGCAAGATCGACAAGATGGGCTACAAGGGGGTCGACACCACCGAGCTGATCATGGACGGGCTGCGGATCCCGGCCGATCGGGTGCTCGGCGGGCAGACCGGGCGCGGCTTCTACCACATGATGGACGGCGTCGAGGTGGGCCGCGTCAACGTCGCCGCACGGGGCTGCGGCGTCGCACAGCGCGCGTTTGAGCTGGGCGTTTCCTACGCGCAGCAGCGTCACACCTTCGGTAAGCCGATCGCTCAGCACCAGGCGATCCAGTTCAAACTGGCCGAGATGGCTACCAAGGTCGAGGCAGCGCATGCGATGATGGTCAACGCAGCACGCAAGAAGGACTCCGGGGAGCGCAACGACCTCGAGGCAGGGATGGCGAAGTACCTCGCCTCCGAGTACTGCAAAGAGGTAGTGGAGGACGCGTTCCGTATCCACGGCGGCTACGGCTTCTCCAAGGAGTACGAGATCGAGCGCCTGTACCGTGAGGCACCGATGCTGCTGATCGGCGAAGGTACCGCTGAGATCCAGAAAATGATCATTGGCCGCCGACTGCTCGAGGAATATCGTTTCCAGGGCTGATTGTCCGCATTGGGGCATGAGATCGAGAAGAAGATCACACCCTGTCACCGGTCTTCGGGCACCGACTCGGTTGCTGGCTTGCCCAGTTGCCACACGAAACCGATAGCATCCCCGGAAAGCCGCCGTCCCCCCTTGCAGCGCGGCATTCATCCGCTACGAAGGTCATCCATGCCCCACAGCCAAACCTCTGCACCACGCGGCCGGGTCCGCCTCGCGCGCGGAGCATCGCCGTGGCTTCTCCCGACCGTGGCCACTGCAGCCCTCAGCCTCACCCGCGCCCGGCGCTCCGGGCGCTGGGCCGGGGTCGCTGTGCCCGCCACCGCGCTGGCGGCGGGCATGCTGTGGTTCTTCCGCGATCCCGAGCGTGAGATCACCCAGGGCAGAGTGATCTCCCCGGCCGACGGCGTGGTGCAGAGCATCATGCCGTGGAAGGACGGACGGACCCGCGTCGCGATCTTCATGAGTCCGCTGAACGTCCATGTGAACCGCGCTCCCCTCGCGGGCGCCGTGACGTCCGTCGAGCACATCCCCGGCGGGTTCGTTCCGGCGTTCAACAAGGAGAGCGAGAACAACGAGCGCGTTGTCTGGCACTTCGACACCGAGCTCGGCGACATCGAGATGGTGCAGATCGCCGGTGCGGTGGCACGGCGCATCGTGCCGTACGTGCCGCAGGACACGAAGGTGGAGCAGGGCGAGCGGATCGGCCTGATCCGCTTCGGCTCGCGCGTCGACATCTACCTCCCGGAAGGCGTGGACGTCGCCGTCGAGGTCGGACAGGCCACCATTGCGGGGGTGACTCGCCTTGACCGTGATTGATCCCGAACCTCACACCACGGCGGCCGGCTGGGCGCCCGAGACTGAGGCGGAGTCCGACGAGATGGACGACATGCCGCTGTCCACGCGGCTGTCGATAGCGGACACCCTCACTCTCGGTAACGCCACGTGCGGTTTCATGGCGGTGTACTTCACCACCACCGGCGTTCTCATCCCGCATCTGACGGGCAGCGAGGACGGCGGAATGGCGCGGCACAGCGCCGCGACCGCCGTGATCCTGATGCTGCTGGCGTCGGTCTTCGACCTCTTCGACGGGCTCGTGGCGCGCAAGCTGCGCAGCTCGGCGATGGGTGCGGAGCTCGACAACCTCTCCGACCTGATCAGCTTCGGACTGGCTCCGGCGTACTTCGTCGTGGTCTGGGGCATGGTCGCCAACGACGCTCACCAGCGGGTTTCGGTGCTGGCCGCGATCGTGGTGCTGTTGGCGGTGGTGCTGCGGCTTGCGAGATTCTCCTGCGTGACGCTCCGGGACGGGATCTTCCAGGGCATGCCGAGCCCGTTCGGCGCGCTGACGGTCGTCTCGATCGTGCTGCTGGAGCTGCCGTTCATCCCGACGCTGCTGGCGATCATCGGGGTGGCGTGGCTGATGGTGAGCCGGGTCGAGTACCCGAAGCCACGGGGACGGCTCGCGGTGGCGATGCTCGGCTGGATCGTGCTCAGCATGGGGCTTCTGGCCGCCTGGGCGTTCGACGCCCCCGGCGGGCAGCTGCTGCTGCAGACCGGCTGCGCGCTCCAGGTGGTGCTGGCCGCGGTGATCCCGCTCTTCGCGACCGCCCGCCGGGTGAACACCTTCCGGGGCAACCGGCGCGAGGCGAGGGCGGCCCAGCTGCCGTAGCGGCTGCGCCGCGGCTTGGCGCCTTGGCTTGTGGCTTGGCGGAATGACATGGGTGAGGGCCCTGAGCGATTCGCTCAGGGCCCTCACCCATGTCCGCCGGGCCTTGTCGGGTCGAGCGGGGTTTGTCAGGCGGGCCTAGCCCGGGAGGTGGTTGCGGGCGATGCTCTCCGCCACGCGCTCGAGGAGGGGGCCTGCCCCGGCGATGCAGCGGGCCGTATCCGGCTCCAGCTCGGTGAGGGCGTACGCGCGATGGATGCCGGCCCGGCCCAGTTCCTCGGGGGCGAGCGCCAGGCGGCCGCAGACCGCGACGACGCCGATGCCCTTCGCCCGCGCCGCGGCGGCCACACCCGCGGGCGCCTTGCCGTGCAGGGTCTGCTCGTCGAGGGAGCCCTCACCGGTGATCACCAGATCGGCGCGTTCCAGCGCCGGGGCGAAACCGAGGACGTCGAGCATGACCTCGATCCCGGGGCGGAAGCGGGCGCCGAGGCCGACGAGTGCCCCGTAGCCGATTCCGCCCGCGGCTCCCGCGCCCGGCGCGACGGCGTGCTCGGCGGCAGCACGGCCGAGGGCCTTCTCGAGGACGGCCGCGTAGTGGGCGAGGGCGGCATCCAGGGTCGCGACGTCCTCCTCCGACGCCCCCTTCTGCGGGCCGTAGACGGCTGCGGCGCCCTTCGGGCCGGTCAACGGGTTGTCCACATCGCTGGCGAGGATCACGTCGACATCCGCGATGCGCGGGTCGAGGCCCGTGAGGTCGGCCGTGTCGAGCTCACGGAGCGGGCTGCCGCCCGAATGGACCGGGTCGCCGTCGCTGTCGAGGAAGAGGGCCCCGAGCGCGGCCAGCATGCCCGCGCCGCCGTCGGTCGTGGCGCTGCCCCCGACACCGAAGACGATGGTGCGGGCACCGGCGTCCAGCGCGGCACGGAGCAGCTCGCCCGTGCCGTACGTGGTCGCGGTGAGGGGCGCGAAGATCCCCTCCGGGAGGTGCCGCAAGCCGGAGGCCTCGGCCATCTCGACGACCGCGGTGCTCCCGCGCAGCGCGTACGCCGCGGTGAGCGGGGCGCCGAGCGGGCCGGTGACCTGGATCTCGTGGCGTTCGAACCCGGCCGCGACCGCGGCGTCCACCGTGCCGTCGCCGCCGTCGGCGACGGGGAGTGACTCGATCCGTACGCCCGGTGCGCCCCGGCGCAGCCCGGCGCTGATGTGCTCCGCGACCTGTACGGCCGTGAGCGAGCCTTTGAACTTGTCCGCGGCGATCAGCACGCGCCCCGTCTCGGATACTGCTGCGTCCGCCACCTTGTTACCCCTTGCTTTCCATCCCGGCAGTCGCGCCCCCGCGACCCTAACCGGGAGACAGCCGCCCTGCCCAGGGCGGGGTTGTCCGTCGGAATTCGCTGATGCGTGGGCCGGATATTCAGGGCGTTAGGCTCGCTGGCGTGACCATGGACTACGCCACATACATCGCCGGACTACCGAGGGTCCTCGCCGGAGCGGGCGTCATCTTCCGTGACGCGGAGGACCGGATCCTGCTGGTGGAACCGAACTACCGCCGGGACGGGAAGTGGATCCTGCCCGGCGGCACCGTGGAATCCGACGAGGGCGAGACGCCGCGGCAGGCCGCTCGGCGCGAAGCCGCGGAGGAGATCGGCCTCGATGTCGCGCTCGGACCGCTGCTCGCCGTCGACTGGGTACCCGGGACGGGACGGCCGCCGCTCGTGTCCTATCTGTACGACGGCGGGGTACTCGACGAAGCGCAGCTGGCCGCGATCCGGCTCCAGGAGGCCGAGTTGACTGCCTGGCGGCTGGTGGCCCAGGACGAGGCGGGCTCATATCTCGCGGCGGACATGCAACGCCGCATCCGGGCCGCGCTGGGGGCGTTGGCGGCGGGCCGCGGGGCCGCGGAGCTGGAGGACGGCTACGGGCCGGCCGACCTCAGGGCCCGGTGACCTGAGAGGTCCGGTCGACGGTACGTTCCGCTGACCTGGGGTCCGTCTGATCTCAGGCCCGGTTGATCTCAGGTTCGGCTGGTCTCAGCGTTGCACTGATCTCGGGGAGGTTCGGCCGGGGCAGGGAAGAGCGCCTGTTCCGCGGCTCCGGACTCGAAGTCCAGGAGGCGGCGCTTGCGGTCGAGCCCGCCGCCGTATCCGGTGAGGCTGCCGCTCGCACCGACGACGCGGTGGCAGGGGACGATGATGCCGATCGGGTTCTTGCCGTTGGCCAGGCCGACGGCACGGGAGGCGCCCGGGTTCCCGAGCCGACCGGCGAGCTGCCCGTACGAGAGTGTGCCGCCGTACGGGATGTCCCGCAGGGCCGACCAGACGCGCCGTTGGAACGGCGTGCCGTCCATCTGGAGCGGGAGATCGAAGGTGGTGAGCTCGCCGGCGAAATAGGCGTCGAGCTGGCGCACGACCTCCGCGAAGGGTGCGCCGTCCGGGGCGCCGAAGGTCTCCTGCGGGGGCCGATGCCGCTGCTCGGTCATGTACAGGCCGGACAGCGTCCCGTCGGTGGCGACGAGGGTGAGCGGGCCCACGGGGCTGTCGATGACGGTGTGGGTGCGTGTCGGCACGGGTGCTGCTCCTCAGACTGCGGGCATGTGGCTGATGGGGTGGTCGTCGCTCGCCCACAGATACTGCACCGCGTACGCGCGCCAGGGCCGCCAGGCCTCCGCCCGCGCGGTGAGCGCGGACGGGGTGGAGGGCAGGCCCAGATCCCGGGCGGCGCGCCGCAGCCCCAGGTCGGTGGGGAGGAAGGCGTCGGGGTCGCCGAGGGCGCGCATCGCGATCGTCTCGACCGTCCAGGGGCCGATGCCGGGGAGGGCGGACAGGTTCGTACGGGCCTCGTCCCAGTCGCTGCCCACGCCGAGGGCGATGTCTCCGGCCGCCAGGGCGCCGACGAGCGTGGTGAGGGTGGTTCGGCGAGTGCGGGGCAGGGCCAGCCGGCCCGGATCGAGTTCGGCCAGGGCCTCCGGGGCGGGGAAGAGGTGGGTGAGCCCGCCTGCGGGGTCGTCGACCGGTTCGCCGTGCGCGAGGACGAGACGGCCCGCGTGCGTACGGGCCGCGGCCGTGGACACCTGCTGGCCGAGCACCGCCCGTACGGCGAACTCCGCGGCGTCGACCGCACGTGGCACCCGGCGGCCCGGATTCTTGCCGACGAGCGGTGTGAGCAGGGGGTCCTTGCGGAGCAGATCGTCGACGGCGGTCGGATCGGCATCGAGGTCGAGCAGGCGGCGGCAGCGGCTGATGGCGATGGTGAGATCGCGCAGGTCGGTGAGGGCGAGCCGGCAGCCGATGTGGTCGGGCTGCGGGCGCAGAGCGACCACCCCCTGGCCGTACGGCAGCCGCAGACTGCGCCGGTACGCGCCGTCGCGCCACTCCTCCACCCCCGGGACGGCGGTGGCGACGAGGTGTCCGAAGAGGTTGTCGGGGCAGAGCGGCGCCCGGTACGGCAGCCGCAGCGAGAGCATGCCGGTGGTGGGGGCCGGGCGGCTGCGGGCACCGCGGGCGCGCAGCTCCGTCGGGGACAGGTCGAACACCTCGCGCACGGTGTCGTTGAAGGTGCGGATGCTCGAGAAGCCGGCGGCGAAGGCGATCTCGGCCATGGGCAGTGCACTCGTCTCGACCAGCAGGCGGGCGGTCTGGGCCCGCTGGGCGCGGGCGAGGGCGAGGGGGCCCGCGCCCAGCTCTGCGAGCAGCTGGCGTTCGATCTGCCGGGTGCTGTAACCGAGCCGGGCGGCGAGGCCGGTGACGCCCTCGCGGTCGACGACACCGTCGGCGATCAGCCGCATCGCCCGGGCGACGAGGTCGGCCCGCTCGTTCCACTGCGGGGAGCCGGGGCTGGCGTCGGGCCGGCAGCGTTTGCAGGCCCGGAATCCGGCCTGCTGGGCAGCTGCCGCGCTGGGGTAGAAGCGCATGTTCTCGGCCTTGGGCGGGACGACCGGACAGCTCGGACGGCAGTAGATGCCGGTGGTCGAAACCGCGGTGAAGAACCAGCCGTCGAACCGGGCGTCCTTCGACCTTACGGCGCGTACGCACCTGTCGGTGTCGGTGTGCATGGCTCAAGCATCGGGGACACGGGGCTGCTCGGCTGGCGGGAATCCGACATCGAAGTCCGGGTGCCTACAACGAGCGTTTGTCAATGACGGTTGACAGGTGCGTCTTGTCATCCTAGGTTGACAGCATGGCTGGAGCAGAAGCGAGAGAAGCAGTGGACACCGCGGAGGCCGCCATGAACCGCGATCCCCATGTGGGCCTGCGCGCCGTGGCCGCCCTGCGGCGGCTGGTCGAGCGTCTGGAGGCGCTCCAGGTCGACAGCGCCAGGCGGCAGGGCTGGTCCTGGGAGGAGATCGGCGCGGCGTTGGGTGTGAGCAGGCAGGCAGTCCACAAGAAGCACGCCAGGAGGTAGGGATGTTCGAACGATTCACCAGGCAGGCGCGGGAAGTCGTGATCCGGGCGCAGCAGGAGGCCCGCGGCCTCGGGCACCCCTGTGTCGGCACGGAGCACCTGCTGCTGACCGTGCTGTCGGTGCCCGACTCACCGGGGGTGGCCGCGCTGGTACGCCGGGGCATCACCGCCGAGTCCTGTCTCGCCGCAGTCGAGAACGTGGTGGGCCGGGGCGACAGCGGGATCGGCGAGGACGACGCGGCAGCGCTGAAGGCCATCGGGATCGACCTCGACGAGGTACGCAGTCGGGCGGAGGACACCTTCGGGCCCGGGGCACTCGCCGCACCGCGGCCCGAGCCGGATCCGGCGCCTCGGCGGATTCTGCCGTTTCGTCGCCGCCGGAACCGTAAGGAGACGAGCTCGGGGCATCTGCCGTTCGCACCGCGCGCGAAGCGGGCGCTGGAGCGTTCGCTGCGTGAGGCCGTCGCGCTGAAGGACCGCCACATCGGCGTCGAGCACCTCCTGTTGGGGCTGCTCGACCCCACGGACAAGCTCGCCGTCGGGGTGCTGCGCCGACTCGGTACGGAGCCGGAGAGCGTACGGGAGGATGTGCTCGCCGAGCTGCGCAGGGCGGCCTGACCGAGGGCGTCTGCCGCGGTTTCAGCGTCGCGGTGCGTGCAGTTTGCGCCACACCTCACGCGCCGCGTTGTGGCCGCACATGCCGTGCACGCCGCCGCCCGGCGGCGTCGCGGAGGAGCACAGGAAGACCGCCGGGTGGGCGGTGGCGTACGGGACGCGGGCGAGTTTGGGGCGCAGTACGGACTGCAGTCCGTCGAAGGCCCCGCAGCCGATGTCCCCGCCGACGTAGTTGGCGTTGCGGGCGGCCATCTCAGGCGGACCGGAGACGGCGCGGGCGAGCACCAGGTCGCGGAATCCGGGGGCGAAGCGCTCGATCTGCCGCTCGATGGCCTCGGTGGCGTCACCGCGCCAGTCATTCGGGACATGGCCGTACGCCCAGAACGTGTGCTTGCCGTCGGGCGCGCGGGTCGGGTCGACGAGGGTGGGCTGCGAGGTGATCAGGAACGGAGTGTCGGGGGCCTGGCCGTGCGAGGCGCGGAGCAGCGCCGCGCCGATCTCCCGGGCCGATGGGCCGACGTGGACCGTACCGGCTCGCCGGGCGTCCTTCGCGGTCCAGGGGACCGGCCCGGACAGGGCGTAGTCGATCTTGAAGGCGCCGGGGCCGTAGCGGAAGCCGCGGTAGGTGTTGCCGAGGCCGGCGATCCGGGCCAGAGCGGTGGGCGAGGTGTCGAAGACGTAGGCGCGGGCGGGCGGGAGCTCGTCGAGCCGCTTGACGGTGATGCCGGTGTGGATCGTGCCGCCGAGCGAACGCAGATAACCGGCGAGGGCGTCCGAGATCGCCTGCGAACCGCCCCGCGCCACGGGCCAGCCGTGCCCGTGCGCCGCGAGGGCGAACATCACGGCCAGTCCCCCGGTCGTCAGGCCGCGCAGCGGGGCGATGGCATGCGCGCCGAGTCCGGCGAGCAGGGCTCGCGCCTTCTCGCCGCGGAAACGCCGGTTCAGCAGGGCGACGGGCTGCGGGCCGAGCAGCGCGAAGCGGGCGAAACGCAGCGGGTCACGGGGCATACCGAGCCACGGCGGCCGGAGGAAGTCCGCGGCGAGGGTGTCCCAGTGGCCGGCGAAGGGGGCGACAAGGCGCCGGTACGTGCCCGCGTCGCGGCTGCCGAACGATGCCGCGGTCTCGCTGATCGAGTGGGAGAGCACGGCCGCGGTGCCGTCCGGGAAGGGGTGCGCCATCGGCAGTGCGGCGTGCAGCCATTCCAGGCCGAAGCCGCTCAGCGGCATGGAGTTGAAGGCGGGCGAGCCCGCTCCGAAGGGGTGCACGGCCGAACAGGGGTCGTGCCGGAAGCCGGGCAGCGTGAGTTCCTCGGTGCGGGCGCCGCCGCCGACGGTGTCCTCCGCCTCGTACAGCGCCACCGAGCAGCCGCGGCGGGCGAGTTCGGCGGCGGCGGTCAGCCCATTGGGCCCGGCCCCCACCACGACCACATCGAGCATCGACGGCACCGCGAGACTCCTTCGTCATCCGACGGCCGGTTCCCCCAGGCCCATCTCGCTCGGCCTTTCGGGCTCCGCCCAGGATAGGCGGCGGCTGCCGCGGGCGGCCCTGGACCGGTCACTTCCTGCCGGAACGAACGGCAGCCCCGGCATCGCGGATGCGGTCGACACCGGAGAGGGAACCGCTCGCCGTCGCGCGCAGGGGCGGGGCGGACGGCTGGTGGCGTTGCGCACCCGAGCGGCCCCAAAATTGCCCGGCCCCGGGCGGGACCTGGTACCCCTGAGGCGCCCCCCTGAGCGCCCCTCTGCGGGCCCGGCTGCCTAAGCGTTCCGCGGCTCGCCGCCGAGATCGGTGCCCTTGAGGAGGGCGAGGACCCGGCGCGCCGTGGGCTCGTCCCGGGCTGCGGTGAACGGCAGGGCGTTCCCGCCCGCGATCCGGAAGGGCTCGTCCGCGACCGTGGCGCTCGCCCCTCCTGCCTCGGCGACCAGCAGCAGACCGGCGGCGTGGTCCCAGGGGTTCTCCCATCCGAAGGCGATGGCCCCGAGCCGGCCCTGCGCGACGTGCAGATACTCCAGACCCGCCGACCCGCAGGGCCGCGGCGCGACGCCGCTGACCGCCAGCCGGGCGAACGCCTCGTTCTCCTCCAGGGAGGTGAAATCGGGGTGCGAGGTGGCGATGTCGAGAAGCGCGTCCGGATCCGGGCTGCCGGAGCGCAGCGGCTCGCCGTTGAGCGTCGCTCCCCCGCCGCGCACGGCGACCGCCATCAGGTCGAGCGCCGGGGCGTACGTCCAGGAGGCCAGCAGTTCCCCACGGTGAGCGAGTGCGACGAGTGTGGCGAAGCCGGGATCGCCGTGCACGAACTGCCGGGTACCGTCGACCGGGTCGACGATCCAGACCGGGGCGTCCCCGTGCAGCGCGCCCAGGATGCCCGGATCCGCGTGCACGGCCTCCTCGCCCACCACCACAGAGCCGGGCAGCAGCGCGGTGAGCGATGCGGTGAGGTGGTCCTCGGCGAGACGGTCGGCGACCGTCACCAGATCGTGCGGGCCGTTCTTCTCGACGATCTCGTGCGCGGCGAGCTGCCGGAACCGCGGCATGACCTCCGCGGCTGCCGCCTTGCGCACCGCTTCCTCGACATCGGACAAGTTCCGGGGCGCATCGGCCCCAGTGACGAAATCATCGATCATTTGTCCATCGAACCACGCACCACCGGCCCACCCCCTGTCCCGCACATGGACATCCGGTGACCTCTGGGTCAACGGCCTGCCGCGTACCCCTGCATGCCGCGCGGATTCGCGCCGGGCCGACAGAACACCCGTCTCCGGGTCGCGCGCCGCCGCGCACAGCCGGGCCCACGGGTCACCCACGGTCACATCATGACCACGCCGCCGAAGGCCGTCGATTGTCGACCTCCCCGGAGGTCCCGCACCGGAGCCTCGGCAGAAAGTCGCGCGGCGGCACCGGGCCTGCCTCCCGGAAGTCCCGCACCGGAACCCCGACAGAAAGCCGCGCGGCGGCACCGGGCCTGCCTCCCGGAAGTCCCGCACCGGAACCCCGACAGAAAGCCGCGCGGCGGCACCGGGCCTGCCTCCCGGAAGTCCCG
>NZ_JBEXKU010000072.1:25628-38874 GCF_040609575.1 Streptomyces sp. NPDC004647
CCGCACCGGAACCCCGACAGAAAGCCGCGCGGCGGCACGGGGCCTGCCTCCCGGCGGCTCTCGGGCAGCGTACGCACAACCGGAAGCCGGGCGTCTGGGGCGACGGCGAGGAATCGGCCGCCGTCCCGACCCGTGCGCAACTCCGTGCGGCGCGGCACCGTACGGCTGACGCTTCCGGTAGTAGACCGGAGACATGACTGCCCCACGCACCGCCGACCTCGACGACCGCATCCTCGGCGGCTGGCTCGGCCGGATCGCCGGCAACATGCTCGGCAAGCCCGTCGAGCGCGGCGACCACTGGACGCGGGAACGGATCGACCGCTATCTGCGCCGTACGGACGCGCTCCCGCTCACCGACTACATCCCGCCGCCCGCGCCCGGAGACCCGGTCGAGCAGGGCGAGTTCGAGCTCCGCCCCGAGTGGCCGCAGTGCACCCGCGGCAATATCCGCGGCAGCGCCCGGGACGACGACATCGACTACTCGATCCTCGGTCTGCACCTGCTGGAGACCCACGGCTTCGACTTCACCACCGAGCAGGTCGGCGATCTGTGGCTGCTCCGGCTCCCCTATCTGCAGACCTTCACCGCCGAGCGCGCCACGTATCGCAATCTCGCGCGCGGCCTGAAGCCCCCGGTCGCGGCGACCGTGGACAACCCCTACCAGGAGTGGATCGGCGCCCTCATCCGCGCCGACATCCACGGCTGGACCTCGCCCGGCGATCCGCGGCGTGCCGCCTCCCTCGCCCGGCGGGACGCGGTGCTGTCGCACACCGGCAACGGGGTGTACGGCGCGATGTGGGCCGCCGCGCTCATCGCGGCCGCCTTCGTCGCGGGCTCGCCGCGCGCCGCGCTGGAGGCCTCCCTCGGGCAGATCCCGCCGGGCTGCCGGGTCGCCCGTACGATCCGGCGCACCGCCGCCCTGTACGAGGCGGGCGCCCGCTGGGAGGACACACTCGACGAGCTGGAGCGCGCGACGGGCCATCTGCACTGGATCCACACCGTGCCCAATGCCGCCGTCCTCACCGCCGGACTCCTCTACGGCGAGGGCGACTTCACCGCCACCATCGCGCTCACGGTCCGCGGCGGTCTGGACACCGACTCCAACGGAGCGACGGCCGGGTCCGTGGCGGGTGTGCTGTGCGGGGCGGCCGCGCTCCCCGCCCGCTGGACGTCCCCGCTGGAGGACCGCGTCCGCAGCGCGGTCTTCGGTTTCGACGGCGTACGGATCAGCGACCTGGCGGAACGGACCTGTCGCTTGGCCACCGTCCAGGACGGCGGGGGCTGAAGGCCGTTGTCGGAATTCCGGACGTCGGGACGGATCGCCATCGGGGCTGCACAGCTGGAGGCGGGGGCTTCGCCTGGCCGGGTGCGGGTTCAATGATCAAAGCGGATAAGCGTGGCCGGTGTGGGTGGGTGGTTGCCGGAGACATACGCGCACACGCCCGGTCTTCATCCCGCCGACGTTGCGGACTTTCGTGGGCTGAGCTTCCGACCGGGCACATTCACTCACTCGTTCGAGTGGATCCCCTTGGCGACCTGGCGATATCACTCTGAGTGAGCGAGAATGGAGCTAGGAACTCGCACTGTGGGGGCGTGAGTTGATCGTATCGCTGGGGGGCTGATCGCTGTGGGGGACTCCGTTACGGGGCCGGGGACACCGGATGAGTGGGCGACCTACTTGGCCGGGACCGCGCCGGAGGCCGGGACGGCCGCGGTGCTGGACGTGCTGGACCCGGAGAAGCTGTCGCACAGGGGCCGTATCGATGCCTTGAGAGCCTTGGAGCGGCATGCGGCCTGGATCCAGGCGCGGCAGGTGCACATCCTGGCCGCCCTGGATGCGGATTCCCAGGCTGCCTTGCCGGAGGGTGAGTGGAATCGGGCCGCGGAGGCGGAGTACGACTTCGCGGCCAGGAGGTCGCCTCCGCCTTGCACCTTTCCAACGCCACCGCCGGTGACCGTCTCGACATCGCGCGGGAGTTGGACGGCCGGTTCCCGACCACCCTGGGCATGCTGGAGCGCGGCAAGATCTCCTATATGCAGGCGCGGGCCGTGGCGGACACGTGCAGCGTCCTCGTGCCGCTGGATGTGCCTGCTGCCACGCTTCGGCCCCGGATCCGCCCTGCGACCGGGCTGCAACCGTCCCGGACTGCCCGCAAAAGCCGCCCGGCCAGCAGCCACAATCAGGACTGCCCCCTGTCCTCACCTCGGATCGGAAGCATCAGCGCGGCGTACAGCACCAACGCCGTGCCCAGGCCCACCGCCCAGCCGTAGTCCGCGAGCGGCTGGAGGAAGGGGATCAGCCCGTCGGCCGGGAAGGGGCCCTTCCCCGGTGCGGAGTACGCGCCGCCGACCGCGAGGAGACCGCCCACGCCGAAGGCGAGCAGCGCCCGCCAGTTCCAGCCGGCCGCGTACCAGTAGCGGCCGCCGGGACGGTAGAGATCAGCGAGGTCGAGCACCGTGCGGCGGACGAGCCAGTAGTCGGCGATCAGGATCCCCGCGACCGTGCCCAGCAGTCCGCCGACCACTCCGAGCCAGGTGAAGATGTACAGCTCGGGCGTCGCCGTCAGCTTCCACGGGAAGATGATGACGCCGACGACGCCGGTGATCATCGCGCCTGTTCGGAAGTTGATGAATTTCGGCGCGAGGTTGGCCAGGTCGTACGCCGGCGAGACGACGTTGGCCGCGATATTGACGCTCACTGTGGCGACCAGGACCGTGACCAGCGCGAAGAGCAGGCCGAAGGCGTTGTCCGTCTTCCCTGCCAGGGCCACCGGGTCCCACAGCGCCTCCCCGTACACGGCCTGCGAGCCCGAGGTGACCAGGACCGAAAGCAGCGCGAAGAACGTCATGGTGGTGGGCAGTCCGAGCGACTGGCCCCAGACCTGGGCGCGCTGGCCCTTTCCGAAGCGGGTGAAGTCCGGGATGTTCAGGGACAGTGTGGCCCAGAAGCCGATCATGCCCATCAGGGACGGGAAGAAGACCTTCCAGAAGTCCGGGCCCCAGCCCAGCTTCGACGGCTGGTCGAGCAGCGGTCCGAGGCCGCCCGCCTTGACCGTGATCCAGACCAGCAGGACGACCGCCCCGACGATGACGAAGGGCGCCGCCCAGTTCTCGAACCGCCGCAGAGTCTCCATACCCCGGTAGATGATGGCCAGTTCAAGGGCCCAGAACACCACGAAACAGAGCCACAGCGTCCACGGGTAGCCGCCGACCTCCGCGGCCTTCGCCCAGCCGCCGCCGAAGAGCTTGCCGAGCAGGATGTAGATGCCCTGCCCGCCGATCCAGGTCTGGATACCGAACCAGGCGCAGGCGACCGCGGCCCGGATCATGGCGGGCAGATTGGCCCCGCGCAGCCCGAACGAGGCCCGCGCCAGCACCGGGAAGGGGATGCCGTACTTGGGTCCCGCGTGCCCGGTGAGCAGCATCGGGAAGAGCACGATGATGTTGCCCAGCGCGATGGTGAGAACGGCCTGCTTCCAGTCCATGCCGAGGGCGACCAGGCCCGAGGCGAGCGTCCAGGACGGGATGTTGTGGGCCATGCCGACCCACAGGGCGGTGAAGTTGTACGTGGTCCAGTGCCGGTCCGCGACCGGGACCGGGCGGAGGTCGGCGTTGGCGAAGGGGCCGTCGGGCAGCTCCTCGCCGGGGGCTAGCTCGACCCGCCCGTCGGGGTGGACGGTCTGTATCGCAGGGGGTACGGGCGGGACGGTCGCGGTCATCGGTACCTCAGTCCAGGGCGGGAATGATGCTCGTTCCGTACGCGTCGATGGTGGCTCCCTTACCTCAGCCCAAGGCGGGAATCATGCTCGTTCCGTACGCCTCGATGGTCGATCCCTTACCTCAGCCCAAGGCGGGAATCATGCTCGTTCCGCACGCGTCGATGGTCGATCCCTTACCTCAGCCCAAGGCGGGAATCATGCTCGTTCCGTACGCCTCGATGGCGGATCCCTTACCTCAGCCCAAGGCGGGAATGATGCTCATTCCATACGCGTCGATGGTGGATTCCTTAGCGTCGTGCATCGCGTAGACCGCGAACTGGTCGACGCCCAACTCACGCAGCGCCGTGAGCTTTTCGATGTGCGACTCCACGGGGCCGAGGAGGCAGAAGCGGTCGACAATCTCGTCGGGGACGAAGGCGGTGTCGGGGTTGCCGGCCCGGCCGTGGTGGCTGTAGTCGTAGCCCTGCCGGGCCTTGATGTAGTCGGTGAGCGCCTCGGGCACCAGTCCGGAGTGCTCGCCGTAGCGGGTGACCAGGTCGGCGACGTGATTGCCGACCATGCCGCCGAACCACCGGCACTGCTCCCGGGCGTGCGCGAGGTCGTCTCCCACGTACGCGGGCGCGGCCACGCAGATGGTCAGGGAGTCCGGGTCGCGGCCCGCCTCGGCCGCCGCGGTCCGTACGGCCCGGACCATCCACTCCGTCAGGAACGGGTCGGCCAGCTGGAGGATGAAGCCGTCGGCCTTCTGCCCGGCGAGCGCCAGCGCCTTGGGCCCGTACGCCGCCATCCACACCGGCAGCTTCCCGTCCTTCACCCACGGGATGCGCAGCGGTGTGCCGTCGACGACCGCCTCCCTGCCCTCCGCCAGATCGCGGATGGCGGGGATCGCTTCGCCCAGCCGGGCCAGGGTGTTGGGGTGGCGGCCCGCCACCCGCATGGCGGAGTCGCCGCGGCCGATGCCGCACACGGTGCGGTTGCCGTACATGTCGTTGAGGGTGGCGAAGGTGGAGGCGGTGACCTCCCAGGTACGGGTGCCCGGGTTGGTGACCATCGGGCCGACGGTGAGCCGCTGCGTGTGCTCCAGGATGCGGCTGTAGATGACGAACGGCTCCTGCCACAGCACGGCGGAGTCGAAGGTCCAGCCGTAGCGGAAGCCGTTGCGCTCGGCGCGGCGCATCAGTCCGACGACGGCCGAGGCGGGTGGGTCGGTCTGCAGGACGAGTCCGAAGTCCATGGATCAGAGCTCCTAGACGAGGTACTGGCAGGTGCCGCGCGGTACGTACAGGCCGTGGCCGGCCCGTCCGGTGAACTCCCGCTCGGTGAGGACGAATTCGCCGCGTGAGAGCACGGTCTCCACCCGGCCGGTGACCCGCTTGCCCTCGTACGCCGAGTAGTCGACGTTCATATGGTGGGTCTCGGCGGAGATGACCTGCTCGGCGTGCGGGTCGTAGATGACGACGTCGGCGTCCGCGCCCGGCGCGATGGTGCCCTTGCGCGGGTAGAGGCCGAACATCCTGGCCGGCGAGGCGCAGGCGATCTCGATCCAGCGGCGGCGTGAGATGTGCCCGTCGATGACCGCCTGATGCAGCAGGTCCATCCGGTTCTCCACGCCCGGCAGCCCGTTGGGGATCTTCGAGAAGTCGCCGCGTCCCAGCTCCTTCTGGCCGGTGAAGCAGAACGGGCAGTGGTCGGTGGAGACGACCTGGAGGTCATTGGTGCGCAGGCCCCGCCAGAGGGCCGCCTGGTGCTCGCGCGGCCGCAGCGGCGTCGAGCACACGTACTTGGCGCCCCCGAAATCCGGCTCGGCGAGGTTGTCGGTGGACAGGAAGAGGTACTGCGGACATGTCTCGCCGAAGACGTTCAGCCCCTTGTCGCGGGCCTGCGCCAGCTCGGCGACGGCTTCCTCGGCCGATACGTGCACGACGTACAACGGCGCGTCCGCGACCCGCGCGAGCTGGATGGCACGGTGGGTGGCCTCGGCCTCCAGCAGCACCTTGCGGACCTCGCCGTGGTAGCGGGGGTCGGTGCGGCCCTCGGCCAGGGCCTGTTCGACGAGGACGTCGATCGCGATGCCGTTCTCGGCGTGCATCATGATCAGCCCGCCGTTGCCGGCCGAGCGCTGCATGGCGCGCAGGATCTGCCCGTCGTCGCTGTAGAAGACCCCCGGATAGGCCATGAACAGCTTGAAGGAGGTGATGCCCTCCGCGACGAGGAGGTCCATCTCCTTCAACGAGCCCTCGTTGACGTCGGAGAGGATCATATGGAACGCGTAGTCGATGGCGCAGTTGCCGTCGGCCTTCGCGTACCAGGCGTCGAGTCCGGAGCGCAGGGCGTGGCCCCGGGTCTGTACCGCGAAGTCCACGATCGTGGTGGTCCCGCCCCAGGCGGCGGCCCGGGTGCCGGTCTCGAAGGTGTCGGAGGCGAAGGTGCCGCCGAAGGGCAGCTCCATATGGGTGTGCGCGTCGACGCCGCCCGGGAGCACGTACTTGCCGGTGGCGTCGATCGTACGGTCGGCCGTCCAGCTCTCCCCGTACGCGCTGCCGTGCGCGGCGAGGGCGGCGATCCGGCCGTCCTCGATCAGGACGTCGGCATGGGTCTCGTCTGCAGCGGTGACGACGAGTCCGCCGCGGATGACGGTGCGGGTCATGCTCCCACTCCTTCCAGTTCGCTCCGGGCCTGTTTGCTCGCCTCTCCGGGACCGGGCCCTCCCCCGCCCCGGCAAGGGTGCTGAACGCTGCGGAGGGCGGTGCGCGACGGGGTGCCCTCAGGAACGCCCTCGGTGGCGAGGGCCTGCGACCGCTGGATGCTCGAGTCGCCCGGCTCCGGCGCAGCACGCGCACACTCGGGCATGGGCAACTCCTTAACAGGGTGTTACCGCAGCTCTACGCAGCTCTACGCCCGTAGAAGCCGACGGTCGTGGAGAAGAAAGTAGAAGCGTGTCACCTACTGTGGCAAGACTGTTACGGTTAATCGCGGAAGACGATCACGTTTCCCCCGCCGACAGACCCGTCCGGCGCAACGTGGTCTAGGTCAAGGTCAGCGGGTCCGGCGCACGGCCTGGACCGAACCGTACGCGCGGCAACGGTCACCATGCGGAGACGACTGTGTCGGGTGGGCACACAACGCGGTCGGAGACCGGCCCGACGACCGGTCGCGCTCGGTCCGGATCCACGGAGTCACCTGTGCCCCGCCCTGGACCGCTCCCCCGGCAGTTCCCTGGCGGATCTCCCGGCAGTTCCCTGGCAGTTCTCCCGGCAGTTCCCTGGCGGATCTCCCGGCAGTCTCCTGGCAGTTCTCCCGGCAGCAGGCAATATCCCTCTCGGTGATGCCTGTTCAGACGGGACGGGGCAGCCCGATCGGGTTCGGGAACGCGACGATGGTATAACCCGCCACAGACGGCCGGTGGCCAGCCGTCCGTGGCGGTCAAGACGATGCCCTCGCGGATGACGGTCCAGGTCAGGACCGGCTCTCTCCGTCGGCCTCGGACTGCACCTGACGCAGCGCCGCTTCGAGCATCGCCGCGCCCTCCTCCGCCTCGGCGATGCTCAGGCTGAGCGGCGGGGCGATGCGCAGCGCGTTGCCCTCACGGCCTCCCTTGCCGATGAGCAGGCCCTGCTCCCGGGCGTATTCGAGGGCGAGGCTTGCGGCCTGTGGCGAGGGCGAGCCGTCGGCGTCCACCAGCTCGAGGCCGATCATCAGGCCGCGGCCGCGCACTTCCCGTACGACGGGCAGCCCGGCGGTGGCTGCCCGCAGCCGCTCGATGAGCAGCCCGCCGACCCGCCGTGAGTTGCCCTGGAGGTCGTGCTCGATCAGATACGTGAGGTTGGCGAGGCCCGCGGCCATGGTGACGGGGCTGCCGCCGAAGGTGGAGATGGAGTTGGCGTCGAGGCAGTTCATCACCTCGGTGCGGGCGACGACGCCGCCGATGGACATGCCGTTGCCGATGCCCTTGGCGAAGGTGAGCATGTCCGGCGGGCCCGCGGCGGCGTGCGCCTGCCAGCCCCAGAAGTGCTCGCCGGTCCGGCCCCAGCCGGTCTGCACCTCATCCGAGATCCACAGGATGCCGTGCTGCTGGAGGACCTCGCGGAAGGCGGCGAGCAGGCCGTCGGGCGGGGCGGTGAACCCGCCGACGCCCTGCACCGGTTCGGCGATCAGCGCCGCGACCTCCCCGCCTCGCGTCTGCGCGAGCATGTCCTCCAGGTCGGCGACGCAGGCCTCGATGAACTGCGCGTCGGACAGCTGGGCGTAGGGGCCGCGGCCGCGGATGCCGCCGTGCACGTACAGCGTCTGGAGCGGGGAGAGGCTGGTGGGAGACCAGCTGGAGTTACCGGTGACGCCGACGGTGGAGAAGGAGCGGCCGTGGTAGCTGTTGCGCAGCGCCAGGACCTGGTTGGACCGGCGGTACGTGGTCGCCAGCAGCAGCGCCGCGTCGTTGGCCTCGGTGCCGGAGGTGGTGAAGAAGACCCGGGCGTCCGGGATTCCGGAGAGGGTCGCGATGCGCTCGGCCAGCTCCACCATGGGGCGGTTGAGGTAGAGCGTGGAGGTGTGGATGATGCGGCCGGCCTGCTCGGTGACGGCCTTGGTCACCTCGGGCAGGGCGTGGGCGGTCATCGTGGTGAGGATGCCGCCGAAGAAGTCCAGGTAGCGTCGGCCTTCGGCGTCCCAGACGTGGCGGCCCTCGCCGTGCGTGATCTCCAGGGGATCGCGGTAGTAGAGCGCGAGCCAGTCGGGCATGACGGACTGGTGGCGGCCCAGGAGACTCGGGTGGGTGTCGGGCGGGGGCATGGGTGTCACGGCTGCACCAACCCTTCGTGCGCGTCGGGGCGTCGGTCCCGGTAGAAGGACAACGGAGTCACGGCTGCACCAGCCCCTCGTACGCGTCGGGGCGTCGGTCCCGGTAGAAGGCCCACTGCTGGCGGACCTCGTCGATCAGGTCGAAGTCGAGGTCGCGGACGAGGAGTTCCTCGGCCTTGTCGTCGGCGACCTCGCCGACGAACTGGCCGCGCGGGTCGACGAAGTAGCTGGTGCCGTAGAAGTCGTTGTCGCCGTACTCCTCCTGGCCGACGCGGTTGATCGCGGCGACGAAGTACTCATTGGCGACAGCGGCGGCGGGCTGCTCCAGCTGCCAGAGGTAGGCGGACAGACCGCGGGAGGTGGCGGAGGGGTTGTATACGAGCTGGGCGCCGTTCAGCCCCAGCGCGCGCCATCCCTCCGGGAAGTGCCGGTCGTAGCAGATATAGACCCCGATCCTGCCGACCGCGGTGTCGAAGACCGGCCAGCCCAGGTTTCCCGGCTTGAAGTAGAACTTCTCCCAGAATCCCTTGACCTGGGGGATGTGGTGCTTGCGATAGGTGCCGAGTACGGTGCCGTCGGCATCGATCACGGCGGCGGTGTTGTAGTAGAAGCCGGACTGCTCGACCTCGAAGACGGGGACGACGATCACCATCCCGGTCTCCCGGGCGAGGTCCTGCATACGGCGGACCGTCGGGCCGTCGGGGACGGGCTCCGCCCAGCGGTAGTGCTCCGGATCCTGGACCTGGCAGAAATAGGGTGCGTTGAACACCTCTTGGAAGCCGATCACTTTTGCGCCCTGCCGGGCGGCCTCGCGGGCGTGCTCCTCATGCTTCGCGATCATGGACTCGGTATCCCCGGTCCAGTTCGCCTGGACCAGTGCGGCGCGGACGACATTGGCCATGAGCTGCTCCTTCACTGCGCTGTGCAGGGCGGGGAAACCCGCTTCCCCGCCGACGTCAAAGCGCTTCTACGCATGCTTCTACGCACGTAGACGCGGAACGTTGCTGGAGAACGTAAGCCCCGTCACGCACCGTGGCAAGACCATCGCCGTTACGCAGCAGAGTCGATCAAGTTTCGTACCGCAACGGGCCACATCGGACGTGGTCAGGCTACGTCGGGACCACCGGGGATGCCCGCACATCGGACGTGGTCAGGCTACGTCGGGACCTCCGGGGATGCCCGCGATACGGAGCGCGTGCGCGAGATCGCGGTAGCCGTGCGGGGACACGTCCGAGGCCGCGTCGAGCAGCGGCTCCACGAGCTCCCCGGGGTCGGACTCCGCGACCCGGGCGGCCTCCTCGGGCGTACGTGCCCGGAGCAGAGCCGTCATCAGGGTCCCGGCCTCGGCCGCACGGTCGGCGGCGCGCAGGGCGAGAACGGTGCCGGCGACCTCGGGGGCGGGGCGGGCGACGGCCTGGCGCAGCAGGACACCGCAGTCCTCGGTACGCCCCGCGTCCGCCAGCGCTCCGGCCGCGGCGGCCAGGGCGGGTGGTGCCAGCAGCGCCGCCTCCCAGAGCAGCGTCGCCACATCGGCGGCGAGCCCGGAGCGCTCCAGCGCGGCGAGCAGCTGCGGGAGCTGCTCGGCGGGTCCTGCCGCGGCCTCGCACAGCACGACGTACGCCTCCCCGCCGCGGCCGGAGGCGCGGAGGGCCGCGAGGCGGGCGACGGCCTCGGCGGTCCCGCGCCGGGCGGCGGCGAGCTGGGTCGCGTCGGGCTGCCGGGAAGCAGGTGCCGGGTGCGAGGTGCGGTCGGCGCGGGCGGTGCGGTCGGCGCGAGATCCGCGCCTGGTGGAGCGGGTGTTGCCCCTGCCGTCGCCCTTGCCGCCACTCCTGCCACCGCGGTCGCCGCCGCCCCCGTCCTCGTCACCGCTTTCGTCGTACGCCCCGGCGAAGCGGGCCCCGCGCGGCTTGGCACGTTGCACGGGGCGGGCCTCGCCCTGCTCCTCCCCGTACGCCCCCGCGAAACGGGCTCCGCGCGGCTTGGCGGGAGCGCCGGACGCGGCGGGGGGCTGCGGATCCGGGGCGGCGGACACCGAGCCCTCCGTCGCGCCCTCCGCCTCGGCAATCCCGGCGAACCTGGCTCCCCTCAACGGCGCCTTGGCCTTTGCCGCGCCTGCGGCCCCCCGGCCGCCGTCGGCGACGCCTTCCTGGTCCGCGTCCTGGTCCGCTTCCTGGTCCGCTTCCTGGTCCGCTTCCTGGTCCGCTTCCTGGTCCGCCGGATGCGGGGCGGGCGACTCCTCGCCGGGCGCCGGGCCCGAACCGTCCGGCCGTGAGGTCCCCGGCCCGGACACCCAGCCCGGCAGCGGCTGCTCGTCGCCACGGTCCAGCGCCTCCAGCCGGCCGCTGAGTTCCTGGCAGCGGGCGGCGGCCCGCGCGTGGTCGTCCCGGGCCCAGGCCAGCTCCGCCGCGAGGCTGTCGGCATCCGCGCGCGTCCCAGCCCTGGCCAGCGCCGCGCTCAACTCCCGTTCACGCGCGGCCGCGTACTGCCGCTCCCGGAGCATGACGTCGAGCCGGTCCAGCAGCCCTTCCCGGCCACCGACCAGCACGTCGTACGCCGCCACCGACGCCTGGTGCAGCCGTTCGGCGCGGGGCCGCTGTCGGTCCGCGGTCGGGGAGCCGTGCTGTACGGCGAGGTCGCGCAGCAAGGCGTCGACCACGTCCCACGGCAGGACTTCCGTGCCCTCGAGGCAGGCGCGGATGCCCTCGGGGTCGCGCTGTCCGAAGACCCCGTACCAGCCCTCGTCCGGATCGAGCGCGCCCAGGAGTTCGTACAGATAGGCACCGAACTCCACGACCTCGTCGGGGAGTCGCCCGTCCCGCATTACCCGCCCCTCTCCTCCAGCCGACCGGCCCCCGGGTAGCTGGCATTGGACACCCGGCGTGTTACGACGTGGGCACGGGTTTGCTACAGGCAGTTTTCCGAACCCGCACAGCGACGCTGCACCGGCGGGTATACAGACCACGATGGCGACACCCGTGTGCGGCCGCTTGCCGAGGCGGATGAGCGCGCCGCCGCACCGGCGGGTATTCAGACCACGATGGCGACACCCGTGTGCGGCCGCTTGCCGAGGCGGATGAGCGCGCCGCCGCCGTCGACGATCCGGAAGCGCCATCCGTACTTGCCCGCGAGGAGCGTGCGGACCCGGTGGAGCTCCTCCGCACCGAGCAGCGTCGCCACGCCTTCCGCGCTCGGCGCACCCTCCGCGATCCGGCCACGCGCATCGCACGGAGTGACCGTCACCCGGCCACTGTTGCGAATGCGCTTCACCTTGCCGGAGTCGCTCCGCGTCCAGACGAAGATCCGGGTGCCGTCCGAGACGGCCCAGACGGGGGTGGCCACCGCGACGCCGTTCCGGCGGTATGTGACGAGGCTGACGTACGGGCTGCGGCCGATCGCGTCCAGCGCGGTGGAGGTCATGGCGCCGAGCCTAGTACGCGGTCCGCATCCAGGGAGTTGAGTTCCCGGCGCCTCCCGGATTCAGAATGCAGCAGGCTGCGCACGGAGAGCCGAAACAGAAATCGGACCGATCGGCAGCGCCTCGTCCACGACAATGACGCACTCGTTTCCACAATGCGGGGCTCCACGGTCATGAACTCGCTTGTCCGTTGTATCCACGGGAAGAGTCGGGCAACGGTGAGAGCCTTTCCGGCCATTGCGGGGGCGGCCGGAAAGAGGCCGGCATCCGCCCATGACAGGACCGATGGCCAGTAACGCCATGTACATGTCTGATTGCCTGTGGTGTCATGAGCCGCCGCCATTCGGCACGCGTCGAGGTACAGCGCAGACCACGCAGAACCAACGACGACCAGGAGGACATTCCATGCCCAGCATGGCGCTTGCAGGAAGTGCGCTCACTGCCCTACTCGTCTCGCCGGTGTCCCTTCAGCCGGCTCAGCCGGCATCCCTCGGGATTCCCGTTCCGCCCGACAAAATCGTCGTCGAGCTCGCCACCGTCAACGGATCCGGGTGTCCGGAGGGGACCGCCGCAGTCGCCGTCGCACCCGACAACACGGCCTTCACGGTGACCTACAGCGAGTATCTGGCGAAGGTGGGGGTCGGTGCGAGTCCCACCGACTTCCGCAAGAACTGCCAGCTCAATCTGCGCGTGCACGTACCCCAGGGCTTCACCTACGCCATCGCCGCCGCCGACTACCGCGGCTTCGCGAAACTCGAGCGCGGAGCAACGGGCTTGCAGAAGGCGAACTACTACTTTCAGGGATCGCCACACACCACGGACGCGAGACATCCGTTCAACGGCCCGCTCAACGACGACTGGCAGACCTCCGATGTCACCGAGATCGCGGCCTACGTCTGGGCGCCCTGCGGCGAGAAGCGCAATTTCAACATCAACACGGAACTCCGGGTAGACGCCGGAAGCTCGAACCCCGAGAAGACCACGAGCTTCATGGCCATGGACTCGACCGACGCGAGCGTCAACACCGTTTACCACCTGGCCTGGAAGGAGTGCCCGGACACCTGAGCCTCCGCACGTGCCTCGGCCCTTCCAGCGGTAGCGCAGGGGCTCGGCCGCGTACCGTCCCCGCCCCCGGCAGCCGGTGCCGAGAGCGGGAGCAGGGGCAGGGCCAGTGCCGTGCCCGCGCGCCGGTGGCCGTGGTCCACAGGGTTACAGCCCTGTGATCCCGGAATATCGAGATCTTCCCGGAGCTGGCCATCCATGGTCCCCAAGGGGGGATCGTCGCGCGCCAGGGCAACTTCATCGACGGCTCCCACGC